>JAYVJI010000702.1:0-3478 GCA_043769435.1 Verrucomicrobiota bacterium | reverse complement strand
CAAGAAGCGTAATGATGTGGCCGGAATCCAGCAGCTTGCGTGCAGCGTAGAGGCCGGTGGGGCCTCCTCCAAGGATGAGGATGCGCTTTGGTTCCTGGGTTGATCCTGACATGAATGGCGAGGGCAAATCGGAGCGTTGAATCGGGCTGGCGGGCAGAGCAGTAGGGAGGTTATTCCCGAGCCTTGATCTCGATCAACATTTGTGCATTGTTAGGAAAGCGCTGCATAAAATGGAGCAGCCGCTCCACGGCTTCCACGGGTTTATGCCCCGCCAGTCCGCGGCGGATGACGTGGACCTTGTCCATCTGATGAGCGGGGAGGAGGAGTTCCTCACGGCGGGTCCCGCTGCGGAAGATGTCGATGGCGGGATAGATGTATTGCTGGGCGATGCGACGGTCCAGCACCAGCTCCATGTTTCCGGTGCCTTTGAATTCCTGAAAAATGAGGTCATCGGCGCGGCTGTTGGTCTCCACCAGTGCGGTGGCGACGATGGTGAGGCTGCCTGCTTCCCGGGTATTCCGGGCAGCGGCGAAGAGGCGCCGGGCACCTTCCAGCGCACGGGCATCAACGCCTCCAGACAGGCTGCCCTTGCCGCCACCCCCACCACCCCGGAGGGAGTTATTGAAGGCGCGCGCCAGACGGGTGATGGAATCCAGCAGCATGAAAACGTGCTGACCGGCCTCTACGAGGCGGCGAGCCCGCTCGATGGCCAGCGCCGCAGTGCGCACGTGGTCGCGGGGGTCCCTGTCATTATTGCTGGCCATGATCTCCGCACCCGGCAGCACGCGGCTGATCTCGGTGACTTCCTCCGGACGTTCATCTACCAGCACGACCATGAGCTTCACGTCAGGATAGTTCTCCTGCACGGCTTCTGCTATGTGCTGGAGAATGGTGGTCTTCCCTGCCCGCGGAGCTGCCACGATGAGCCCGCGCTGCCCGCGCCCGACCGGGGAGATGAAATCGATCAGGCGTGTGGTGTGGCGGCCCGGCACGGTTTCCAAGATATACCGCTTGTTGGGATTGATGGCGGTCAGTTCTTCAAAGAAAGGCAGGGTGCGGTAGGCATCAGGCATCAGGCCGTTGACGGTCTTGATGGTTGTAACCATGGGACCGCGGCTGCCGCGGCGCATCAAGGCGTCCACCCAGACGCCGTCCCGGAGCCCCAGTTGGCGGACCGTTTCAGGGGAGACAAAAGGGTCCGTAGGCTGAGGCATGAAGGCGCGTGACTTGAGGCGCAGATAGCCAAAGCCCTTGCCCTGCTGCAGTTCAAAAAGTCCGGCACATGGCTCGGGTGGGCCCTGGAGCTGTTCCGGACGGGGCGTGCGGTCTGCCTGACCGCCGTTGTTCCGGTCCGGCTGACCGCCGTTGTTCCGGTCTGCCTGGCCGCCGTTGTTCCGGTCCGGCTGACCGCCGTTATTGCGCTCTGACGGCCCGGGGCCTCCCGGTTGCGGAGGACGTGGTCCGGGCGGCTGAGCGGGTCCGCCGCCCTCGCCCTGACGGCCCTGCTTTTCCATGAATCGCTGTTGTCTTTGCAGCTTGAATTTTTCCTTCCGCAGTTTCCAGCGATCCTTTTTGCTCAGCTTGCGGGGCTGGCCGTCCGGGCCCAAAATCATGCCAGGCCTGTTCACGGGGCCGGTGTTTTCCTGAGTCTGAGGTTGGACTCCGCGGTCCTCCTGCGCCTCAGCACGATGTGGTGCCTGTGCCTGTGGGGCAACCGGCTGAGGCTGTGGGGCAACGGGCTGAGGCTGTTGAAGCTGGGGAGCTTCAGGGGCCGGCTTGCGCTTTGGCTTGCGGGCCGGGGCTACCGTCTCCCGTGCCGGTGCCGGTGCCGGTGCCGGTGCCGGTGCCGGTGCGGATTCCACTGCCAAGGGCTTCACTTCCGTAATTACTTCCGGCCTCGCTGCGGCTTTCCGCTTCGCCGGTTTGGGAGGTAGCACTGCGGGCTTACTCTTGTTATCAGGGGGAGCTTTTGCAGGCGCCGCTTCCGGAGTGGGCGGAGCGTCTGCTCCAGCCTTGCTTACCTTGCCTGGAGCAATGACTGGCTTGGCTTTGGCCTCTGGCCTGGAGGTTTGTGCCAGTGATAGTTTGGCCGCACTCCTGGTTTTTTTGGCTGGAGCGGGGATCTCCTGCTTCGGGGCGGGCGATGGTTTTGCCTCAGCAGTTTCAGCAGGAGCTACCACGCTCTTCGCGGCTGTTCGCACTGCTTTTTTTGCGACACCGGGGGCAGGGCCGGGCGGTGGCTGGATTGCCACTGTCGGCGGAAGGCTGGCGGGGTTCACTGTGGTGGAGGCAGTGGCCTTTTTCGCTGCTGCTTTTCGGGCAGCGGGTGCTTTTGGTTTTGTGGGATCCATTTCCATTAAGGGAGTTGGGGGAGAGTGGTAAAATTGTTAGGTAGAATGCCGGGCCTCAGATTTGCAGCTGCGCCAATATGGCATCGTCGATTTCGAAATTGGCGTGGACATTCTGGGTATCATCCAGATCATCCAGCACGTCGTAGAGCGTCAGCACCTGCTGTGCGGTCGCGGTATCTGTCAGGGTGACAACAGTGTTGGCCCTGTAGGTGAGCCTGACTGAGTAGGAAGCAATCGCTTTTTCTTTCAACCCTCCCGCGACAGCGTAAAGGCGATCCGGGGCGGTGAGAATGACGTGCTCATCATTTTCCGGGTCACGGTAGACATCATCCGCGCCGGCATCCAGAGCGGCTTCCATGGCTGCGTCATCCGGAACGCTGGCTGCGGGGATGCGGATTTCACCTACTCTGGTGAAAAGATGAGCCACGCTGCCGGCCCCGCCCATGGTGCCGCCGCCCTTGCCAAAGGCGGTCCGCAGATCCGCAGAGCTGCGGTTTCTGTTGTCAGTGACAGATTCAATGAGGATGGCCACGCCGCCAGGGGCGTATCCTTCATAGGTGATTTCCTCCATGGTGGTGCCTTCCAGTTCACCCATGCCCTTTCGGATGGCCCGGTCTACGTTGTCAGAAGGCATGTTGGCGGCCTTCGCTGCGCTGATGGCGCCGCGCAGCCGGGGGTTCAAATCCGGGTCTCTTCCTCCATTCTTTGCGGCGATGGTCAGCTCCCGGGAGATTTTTGAAAAAACCTTGCCCTTTTTAGCATCAACAACAGCTTTGATGTGCTTAACTTTGGACCATTTGTTATGACCAGCCATGTGCGAAAGAAAAATTTTCTGAAACAGTAGAGTGTGGAGCGCAGTTCCGGCACTCCGGACAAGCAGCGCGGAGTGGCGGGATTGAGACAGGTTAGGGTGTAAGCTGAAGGCCAGCACACCATGTTTTCCCGGAGACGGGTATAGTGGTGGGCTCTGGGACTCCCCGTCCAGACTGGCAATGATCCACCAGAGTGAAAGTGCCGGACTGGACACCCGAGTGGGAAAAAAATTTCATCCCGCCCGCAGTAGAATCCACGCTCTCTGATACATCGCTCAGGGCACTGTTGGCAAGCATTTAATTGAAGCAATTGTC
>JAYVJI010000701.1:0-4657 GCA_043769435.1 Verrucomicrobiota bacterium | reverse complement strand
CCTTGGCTGCCACCGCTCCTTCGTGCGCTGCGGTGTCGATGCCGCGGGCCAATCCACTGAGGATGGTGACGCCGGCATGGGCCAGTTGAAATGAAAACTTCCGCGCATGAGTGAGCCCGTAGACAGTCGCCCTCCGTGAGCCCACCACACCGATGGCGGATTTGTCCCTCGGCTCGACCTTGCCCCAGACATACAGCAGCACCGGTGGATCATGAATCTCCCGCAAGCCTTCCGGCCATGCCTCATCCTCCGGCGTCAGGATCGTTAGGCCCATGTCCTTGACCCTGGCCAGCTCACCCTGCAAATCAGTGGTCGACTCCCAGCCACGGATGATCCCCGCCGTCTCCGATTTGATACCGGAAACCTTTTGCAGCGAGTCATTCGATGCCTTCAGTGCCGCAACCGGCGATCCACAATGCTCGACGAGCTTGCGGATCCTGACAGGCCCGATTTTAGGCAACATGTTGAGCACCAGCAGGGCTTCCGTCTCCGTCATGATCGAGCGATGGTTAGGGTTGGCCGCCGAACGTGGCAAAGTCATCCACATCGAGGGCTTCGAACCATGTGCCGATGTCCTCGCGATGTGCGGCGCGGGCTCCAGTCATGAGGCTGGAAACGTATTCGCGTGATTCATTGTCTGAGGGCACAGCCTGCTCCCGGGCCGCATTCCATGCCAATATCTCATGCGGCTGGCACGCCGTATTGTTCTGCACCCACGCTATCAGTTCTCCGTCGCTCAACCCGCGCCCGGCCTCAGCCTTGAGCGCATCAGCACTGATGCCTGTGAACTCAAACCATCGCCGATCCAGCGGACACGCGTAGTGATAGTCGCCGGTAGCACCCCGCAGGGAAGCCCGCGCTTTATCAAGGATGCGGGCGAGAATCACATAGCCTCCCAGCCGCACTCGCGGACTGCGCGGGGCATGCACGCTCAGGTCGGGCGCCATCCAGTTCACCGCCCCCGGGGCACAGGCCGGCGGCGCGCCATTCGCGGCAGGCTCACCGCCAAAGGTGAAGAAATCATCCACATCCAGATAGTCGAACCATGTCGCGATGTCCTCGCGCTCTGCGGCAGCGGCTTGGCCCGCCCGCATATTGAACCGCTCGCGGCGTTCATTGCTGAAAGGAACCAGATTTTCAAACCAGGTGCTCCATGCCGTGAGATCCCATGGGGCACGCTTGGCAGCGTTTTTCGTGAACCAGTCGAGGGCCTCGCGATCAGTAGCCGTGCCGCCGGTTCCAGCCAGAAAGGCATCGGCATCAAGGCCCGTGTATTTCAGGAAAACGAGATCCATGGGGTTTGCCCAGAGATAGGAACCCAGCTTCCCGGCCCGGGCCGCCCGGGCCTTATCGATGAGCCGCGCCAGCCATACATAACCGCCCATGCGGACGCGGGGGCTGCGGGGTGGGTGGATATTCAGATCGGGTGCGGAGTAGTCGGTGGCCATGCTGCAGCGCCACCATGCGGGCGGGCTCAGGTCAACCCGGGAATTGCTGCCCGCAGCGAAGAAGGTGCCGCTTGCCATCCCCGGAGCGAGTGAGTAGCGCCAGCAATGCGCATCATTTCAGGCAGCGCGGGCGGATTGCCCATTCAAGTGCCCCGCACGGTCCTCCGCCCCACAGCAGACCGCGTGCGTGAAGCCGTGTTCTCGATTCTGGGTGAGAGGGTGATTGATGTCGATGTACTGGATCTTTTCGCAGGCAGCGGCAGCTATGGCCTGGAATGCCTGAGCCGCGGGGCTGCCAGCGCGACCTTTGTGGACAGCGAGCGGGCCAGCGCAGCCACCATCCGGGAGAACCTCGCAAAGGCCCGCCTAAGCGGCGGCACAGTGGCCGGTGCGCCAGTAGAAGCATGGATCAAATCACGCCTTCCCACCCCTGCCTACGACCTCATTTTTGCCGACCCTCCCTATGCGAAAGCCCGGGGGGATCGTGACTGGAACAGCCTGCTCCTCGGGGATGCCCATCTGCCTGAATTGCTGCGTGAAGGCGGCCTCTTCATTCTGGAATCCTTTGCCAAAGGAGGCCAGACCGTGCCGCCGGGAGCCCCCTGGCAGCAGCAAGACGAGCGCCGCTATGGCGACTCCCTGCTGGGTTTCTATCAACTCCTCTCTCACGATGCCGCTGCGCCTGGTCCTGCTGGTCTATAACTCGCTGCTGCCGTTTGCACTTCTGGCGATGCTGCCCGGGAGCCTGCTGAAAATGCGGCGCCGCGGCGGCTATGGCAGCCGGTTCGGCGAGCGCTTCGGACGCTTTCGCCATGATGTCCTCCAGCGCCTGGCCAGCGGCGGCGGCAAGGCATGGTGGCTCCATGCCGTCAGTGTGGGGGAGGTAAATGTCGCCCGCAAGCTGATCAGTGAAATCCTCAAGCGCGAGCCGCACAGACCGCTAGTGCTCAGCGTGACAACCTCCACCGGCCGAGCCGTTGCCGAAAAAGATGCCCCGCCACAGCTCACCGTCATCTACAGCCCCGTGGACCTGCCTCGGACAGTGAGGCGGGTGCTCAGCGTGATCCAACCGGAAAAGCTAGCGCTCGTTGAAGCGGAGGTATGGCCTAACCTTTTATACCATGCCCGGCGCCGGAACATCCCGGTGGCGCTGGTGAATGCCAGGCTCAGTCCCCGCAGCGGGCGACGCTTCCAGCGATTCCGCGCCATGGCAGGCCCGGTCTTTGCCATGCTGGATCGCGTGCTCGTCCAGGACCAGCCTGACATTGCCAGATGGGTCAGCATCGGCGTCAGGACCGATAGCATCACCTGCACCGGCAGCATGAAGTACGATCTCGCAGGCACTGTGAAGCAGGACCGGGTAGCGGAATTCAGAGCTATCCTAACAGCTCACTACGGCACCCCACTGCCTCCGGTAATCATGGCCGCCAGCACGCACCGCGGTGAAGAAAAAGCCCTCGCGGAAACTTTTTGCCTGGCCCGCCAGACCTCCGGCCAGCGGGCGGTCATCGCCATCGCGCCACGTCATTTTGAACGCGCACCGGAAATAGTCGCCGCCCTGAGCAGCGCGGGATTGACCACCACACTACGTTCCTCCCGCAGTGCAGCCCCAGGCGGAGACGTATACCTCATCGATTCCACAGGGGAACTCCGCGATTGGCAGGCCCTAGCCTCAGTTGTCATCATGGGGAAATCCTTCCTAGCGCATGGAGGGCAAAATCCCGCCGAAGCCATCGCCGCAGGAGTCCCCGTCATCACGGGGCCTAACATGGAAAACTTTCTGCCGCTGATGGACCTGCTCCAGCGTGCCGACGGGATCGCCACTGCGTCCAGCCTGCCTGATTTGGAGCAGCAACTGGCCGCAGTCCTGCAGGATCCCCGCCCGGCACAAGCCCAGGCAGCCAGAGGCCTGGCCGCACTCGAAAAGCACCGGGGCGCCACCGCCCGCAGCTACGCAGAATTAGCCGCACTTTGAAAGTTAACGCCTCCACCGCCAGTTCCACACCGCCACCCATATGCGCTTGCTCATCCTCCTTTGCCTGCCCGCCCTCCTCTCCGCCGCCGAACCATCAGAGGCGGACAAACGCATCGTCCAGACCGTCCAACGGCTGGGCTCCTTTGACTACGCCAAAGCCAGCGCCAAAACAAAAGAAGCGATCAACCGCTACCTGACCGCCACCAGCGGCACTGCCGAGTACTTTCAACTGGTGGAAAAATACAGCATCTCAGAGCAGAAGGAAAACCTACTGACGCTCGCAGCAACGAGCCAAGGCACGCCAGCCGGCGGGCAGTCCGTGAAGCTGCTCTATCAGCTCGGTCTGGGCACTGCGGTGACGGAGAAACTAAAGACCCTGCCCGCCGCCGAAGCTGCGCCCCTAGCAGAAAGCCTCGCCAGCATCGGCAGCGCAGAGACCACCCCCACCGCCACGGCATTGCTCAGCGAGCCCGCTACTTCTACGGAGATCGCCATGGCGCTGGTCACCGGCATGGCCCGCCACGCCGCTGGACAGGCCTCCCTGCTGGACCTGGCCAAAGCTGGCAAGCTGCCAGAAGCAGTGAAAGCATCTGTCGCCTCAGCTTTGGCCACCAGTACGGATGAGGCGGTGCGCACCGCTGCCGCTGCGGTCATCCCCATGGCGGCCGTGGCGGCACTCCCGCCCGTCGCCGAATTGATGCAAAAAACAGGCGACATCCCCATGGGGCAGACTGCCTACATGAGCTACTGCTTCGTCTGTCACCAAGTGAACGGACAGGGCATCGATTTCGGTCCAGCGCTCAGTGAGATCGGCAGTAAACTGCCAAAGGAAGCGCTCTACGAGGCGATCCTCAAACCCAGTGCCGCCATCAGCTTCGGCTTTGAAGGCTGGACCTTCATGATGAAGGATGGCAGCCAGTTCGCCGGCATCATCGCCAGTGAAACCGACACCGAAGTTTCTCTGAAACTACCGGGCGGAATCCTTCAGAAATGCACAAAAGCGGACATCACCAGCCGGAAAAAGCTGGAGGTAAGCATGATGACGCCTAACCTTCACACCGTGATGAGCCAGCCCGACCTCATCAACCTCGTCGAATACCTCGCCTCCCTAAAACAACTGCCGCCCAAAAAGTGACGCTGGTCCGCACCAACACTGGCGCAGGTTTTGCCCAATCCAACCCGCCTCAATCCAACCCGCCTCCTCCCCGGCACCAGTTCAGTTCAAGCAGAATAG
>JAYVJI010000700.1:0-3598 GCA_043769435.1 Verrucomicrobiota bacterium | reverse complement strand
CGGTCTATGGCCCGGGCCACGATGTCCCGGGGCGCGAGAGATTTTCGCGGATCATAGCGGTGCATGAATTCCTGGCCATCAGTTCCCACCAGCACACCGCCTTCCCCACGCAGGGCCTCGGAGATGAGGAAATTCTTGACCGTGGGATGATAGAGGCAGGTAGGGTGGAACTGGATGAACTCCATGTTAGCAATGGTGGCACCGGCCCGCCACGCCATCGCCACGCCATCCCCGGTGGCTCCTGCCGGGTTGGTCGTGAATTGATAGACGCGTCCGCAGCCACCGGTGGCTAGGATGACCCGTTCACTGCGGAAGGTATGCACCTCACCGCTCACTTCTTGGAGGACGTATAGCCCCATGCAGCGGTCCTCCACGGCGTAGCCCAGCTTACCCGTGGTGACGAGATCGATGGCAAAGTGCCGCTCAAAAAAAGTGATGCTCTGCGTCTCCCGGCAGCGCTCCAGCAAGGACGTGGCTATTTCCAGTCCGGTAGTATCTCCATGGTGAAGGATGCGCCGCTCCGTATGCCCGCCCTCCCGGCCTAGGTTGACAGCGCCGGAGGGATCGCGGTCAAAGGCCACTCCCCAGCTCATGAGTTCAGCCATCCGCTCCGGGCCTTCGCTGACAATCTCCCGGACCACGGCTTCGTTACAAAGCCCTGCGCCGGCATCCAGCGTATCTGCGGTATGCTGATCAAAGCTGTCCCCTGCGGCCATGACGCAGGAGACGCCTCCCTGGGCCCATGCAGTGTTGCTGTCGGACGCACTGCGCTTTGTTATTACAGCGACAGAGCCATGCCGCGCGGCCTTCAGAGCAAAGGCGAGCCCGGCGATCCCGCTGCCGACAACAATAAAGTCAAATTCCCTCATGAATTCAGCGGGGCAGGAGCACCTCGTCCTTGGTCAACCCGGTTAGCTTCTGCACCGCTTTGAGCATGCGAAAGAAAATCGCGATCATAGCGAGCATACTGGGAATACCGATAACGACAAAGCCCCAGAGGTTTTGCTTACCTATCGCACTGTTGTAGGCTTCGGTCTTGGGCACCGTGCCGCCGAGGAAGTAGAGCGCCAAAAAATAATTCATCACCGCACTGCTGAGCAGTGAAAGTGCTAGGAGGAAGGCGCTGGAATGCAGGATCCGCTCAAAGGCTGGCTGGGCCTGGCGGGCTTCCACCTCCTTCTGAACGCGGCGGGTGTCGATGATATCCGGATTGAGCAGCAACAGCCGCGTCAGAGAGGATGGCTTGGCACGGGTGAACCAAATGTAGCCCGCCAGCACCACGGGGATAGAGGCCTCCTTCAGCGCGAAGGCCTGGGCTCCCATCTCCAGCAGCCCTAGACCGCCGGAAAGCAGAACACTGATGATGCCTACGATGGAAATGGTATTGATCACCCGCCGCTGACGGTAATCCCATATCATGTATCCTACTGGCAGCAGGGTAGCGAGGATGAGGGCTGGTTTTGGTCCCAGCGCCAGCATCCCCGTTTCCTTGCTGCAGTAACTCAGAATCGTCACGGGCAGCAGCACGTTAAGCAGGATATTCAGCAGTGGATTCTCCTGCACGGCGGGGCTCTTGGCGGGGAGAGGCGGTGAATTGTCAGACATGTGGAAAATTGGATATATTCAAGGAACTGTTCATCTGTTGTGGACTGACCTGTTAGAGACCGGTTTTCTTACGAAGCATCGAGGCGGCGGTGCGCACCGGGGCAGCCGGGTCGTGAGCCGCAGCGTTGATAGCTGCCAGGACTTCATCCCTGGTGCCCGCTGCCGCTGCACTGAGGATGAACCCCTCCCTGCTTCGGAGGCCGGCTGCTGCCGCCGCACGTAACATCGTGAGCACCGCAGCGCGGGAATAACCAGAGGCCGGACCACAGTGCAGGTGGATGGCACCCGGAAGCGACAAGACCTGATAGGCTCCCTCGCTCCTGCGGAATAGCGGTCCAGAAAAGCTGAGCCGGGAAGCAGGCAGCGCGGCGCGGGACCGGGCCATATCCGCCAGACAATCGGCACAAAGGTGCTGCTGAGGAGCAAGCGGCAGCCCCACCCAGCGGCGCATGGGATTGTATTCAAAAGCTGCGGACATCAGGCAGTCCCGCTTTGCGCAATGAGCACCATCGCCATGTGCAGGATCCCGCGCGGCTCCTATCAGATGGCCAGCCTCATGCTGCAGCACCGCGCCTCCCAAGCGGTCACCGAATCCATCCACGTTAAAGTTCCTGTCCACAAAAATGGCGCAAGGATATGGAAACGCCACCGCGTGAGGATTCGCTGTGCGCAGGGAAGGATTCAGCGCACTGTTGTAGTAGAGCACATACATAAAGGCACTGCCTTCCGGCGGGCCATTGATGTAGCGCAACGCCAGAGCCGCGCTGCTCTGCCGGCTGGCGAGGCTCTGCGGTATGGTATCGCTCCGGACGACCCGCACCCCTCCGGGCTTACGGCAATGCCGACTGAGAAATACCCGCAGTTCATCCAGCCATTCCTGTCTGGGCTCGGCCCCTGCCACGGCGTCTACTTCCACAGTCAGGCTGACATAAGGGGAAGCCGCTGTGTAGAGTAGCCATGGCTGTATAAACGTCAGTTCCCGAGGTTGCGGACGGGCAGCGGCGTTTTGCAGTGGCGCGGTCCCACAACCGGCCAGCACCAGACCGGCCATGCCAAGCACTAGTCTGATACACCCGGCGATGCTCATTCCTGACGGGAGCGCATTTCTTTCATGATATCCAGCACATCCCCCCGCAGGCTGAACAGATCCTGCTGCACCCCACCCAGCCACTGACGCGTGCCCACAGGCAACCGCATCCGGCTGATGGACGACAATCCGTGCAGCGCCTCATTCAGCGGCGTCTGGGCACGCTTCAGCATCGCGATCACAAAGCCCGGCTCGCAGTCTACCCCTTCCTCCAGCGGATCCAGCGCCGCTGCCAACTTGCAGCTCAGCGCGATGATGTTCACCACCACACTCACGACGGTCCCCTCCGACTGAGGCTCCAGCAACCCACGTTCCTCGGCCTCCCGCTGCAGGCTCAGGGCGAAATTCGTCGCCCGGCGACTCAGTGGATGATGCTGCCCTTCCCCTTCATTGAAGACCTCCTCCATCAGCAGCGACTCCGCCTCCACTTCCTCAGCGCTGCTCACCCATTCCGACAGGTTATCCAGATCACAGCCCATAGCCTCGGCGATGAGCCGCTCCGCAGCCGGGTGGTCCTTATACCTGTCCACAGCTTCTTGGTAGGCCTCCGCCCGGCGGTCCTGAAAGCGCAGTGCCTGCTCCCACTGAAACTCATCCAGCGGCTCCTGATCGCCGGCTTCCACTTCCTCCAGACAATTGCCAAAATCATCATCCTCGCTCTCCTCTTCATCGGCTTCTGCATACTCATCCTCTTCATCATCGGAGTCCCCCGTGATAGCATTCAGAAACATGTGAAAATGCCGTCTGGAATCCAAAATCTGCGCTTCCTCCTCCTCCGCACTCATCTCCCACGCTGGATCTGAGAGCGAAATATCAAACCCGGTCGCCTCTATCACCACTCGCCCGCTGGCCTCGCTGAACCATTCAAGATATAAAATATTCGCCAAGACCGAGGGGATCCGTAGC
>JAYVJI010000699.1:0-5202 GCA_043769435.1 Verrucomicrobiota bacterium | reverse complement strand
GGATGCCATGCACCCGGCGTCAGGGATTTGACTGCGCACTCAAACTCGCCATTCCACAGCGCACGCCACACAGAACCGAAGGCCCCCCGGCCACGGTATTCATGCAGGGTATATCCGGGAATGGTTGGTGGTTCCATGGTAATTTGGCTCTGTAGCGTCACATTCTGATATGCAGACTTAATATTTAACCCCCATTGACGCTTTTTAGCAATACAGATCTGGTGGAATTTAACCTTTAAAATCCATGTTTATCAGGAATTATCATATTCCAGTTTGTTTTTTGCAAGGGAAGCTTGCGCGATCGTGCAATCCATGGTTTTATTTGGCTTATTTAGCATTAGTGAGTAATTTATCAACTCACATTACCTGCCCATTACAATGTTAGACCGATACCAAATCACAGAGCAGCTCGGCGAGGGCGGGGCTGGCAGTGTATTCAAAGCATGGGATCTGAAGCTGAAGCGCTATGTGGCGCTGAAGCACCTTTTGCCCCCGGAGCAACGGGCGGATAGCGGTCCGGGCTTGAACCTGATTGATGAGGCCGCCGCACTATCATCACTGCAACACCCGCACATCGTTTCCATTTATGACCTGGACACGGATGGCTCAGATCCGTTTGTGGTCATGGAATTCCTCAACGGAGAAACTGTGGAGCAGACCATCCGGCGCGGAGCTTTGATGGAGGAGGATTTTGAAAAAGTAGTCCTTGAAACCCTTGATGGGCTGGGGGCCGCCCATAAGGCCGGACTGGCTCACCGGGATATCAAGCCCGGGAATATCATGTTTCACTGGCTGGAGGGGGACGGGGGGTTTATTCTGAAGCTCCTGGACTTTGGCCTGGCAAATCATGGCGCGCGGCTCAGCCAGCAGTCCACGGGTGAGGGCGGGACGGTGGCCGGCAGCGTGCATTTCATGGCTCCGGAGCAGTTCCTGCATCAGCCCATCGATTTCCGGGCGGATCTTTATTCCCTGGGCTGTGTATTTTACTACGCCCTGACGGCCAGCTTTCCGTATGGCGGGGCGACTGTGGAGGACATCACGCGCTCCCATCTATCCCATCAAGTGATGCCGCTGGGGGAACTGCGTCCCGAGCTTCCCTCTCTGCTGACCGACTGGGTGATGTGGCTGATGAGCCGCCAGCCCGAGGAGCGGCCGGAGAGTGCTGCGGAGGCACTGCGGATTTTCCGCGGCATCCGGGATGGCAGCATCACCGCGCTGCCGGGACGGCGGATGCTGAAGACTCATACCCTGCCGGTGCCCGGAACGGGAGCGGCCAGCGTCCCGGTGGGACAGACCGGACCCGTCGTGGAGGCCCCCCTGGGCCGGGATGCCGCCCGGCGCATGGATGCCGCCCGCTCGTCCGGCAGCAGTGAACCGGTAGCTCCCGCCACCCGCCCAGCCGTGAGGGCTGCTGCCAGCACGGAGGCCAGCCCCGCACGGCATTCCACCGCCCAGCCTGTGGCGGACGAGGCAGAGTTGCCGGAGCGGAAAAAATCGCCCCTGATCCCGATCCTCGCCGGGCTGGCGCTGCTGGCTGGGGGAGCCGCTGCATGGCATTTTCTCGGTGCCGGGGACGGCCGCACCGCAGGCCCGGGCACAGGCGGGGGAGCCCCTGCCAGCCCGCCAGACTCAGGCCTCGTCATTTGGCTGGATGCCGCTCAGGGCACCATGCGGAACGCGGGCAAAAGCGCCGCGAAGAACGGTGAGCCCGTTGATCAATGGAATGACCGAGCGGCGCTCGGGGGCAACAACCCCGCGCAGTATCACTCCAGCAAATCCCGCGAGGCAGAGGAGGCCTCCCGCTGGCCGCTGCTGGCCGCTGCCAGCGGCGACGGCCTGGCCGCCAGCCAGCCCGTACTGAACTTCGCAGGGGAAAAAGTGCTCGTTGCGGCACGGGACACCACGCTGGTGGGGGATGCCGCCACCGCGGCTTTTTCGTCGGAGTCCCGTTCTTGGTTTGCGGTCATCAATCCATCCCGCGCTGAAAGTAATGAACAGCCGGTCATTGAGGGCAATCATGTCAGACAAGGGCGCGCCTTTGGCCTATGGATCAAGCACGGCAAGCTGAGAAACGGAGGATTCATGGATAAAACCGCGCAATACAGCGAGATAGAGATGCCAGCATCAGGCTTCTTCATCACCGGCGGAGTCTGGGATGGCAAGGCGGGCAGCCTTCAGTCATTCCTAATCACCCCGGACGGCACCGTCACGTCCGGCAAGCCCCTGAGTGCCCGGCTGGTTGACAACCGCATCGAGAGCATCCGCCTAGGCCAGTCAAAGGGCTCTCCAGCCGCGCCCGGCACCACTTTTCTGAATGGCCACCTCGCCACCGTGCTGATCTACAACCGCGCCCTCGACGATACGGCCCGCAAGGCTTTATTCACCTACCTCTGCCGCAGGTATTTTGACACACCTTTGAAGAACTGACTGACCTATGTCCGCTGGAGCCCGCCAGTCCCGCTACGATGCCATCATCATAGGCAGCGGGCCTAACGGTCTGGCAGCTGCGATCACACTGGCGCGCGAGGGGTGCTCAGTCCTGGTGATAGAAGGCCACGCGCAGCCGGGAGGTGGAGCCCGCACCGCAGAACTGACGCTGCCTGGCTTCTACCATGATGTCTGTAGCGCCATCCATCCCATGGGGGCGGCCTCACCGTTTATGCGCTCGCTGCCGCTGGATAAATTCGGCCTGGAATGGATCCATCCGGAGACGCTGGTGGCGCACCCCTTGGACGGCGGAAGGGCCGCTGTGATGAAGCGCAGTCTGGCGGAGACAGCAGCGCTGCTGGGAGTGGATGGCCCTGCGTGGAGCCGGCTCATGGGCACCCATGTCCGGGAGGCGGAGGCACTGTGGCCCATGCTGTTGGGCCCGGTCACCCGCATCCCCCGGCATCCCCTGGCCATGACCAGCTTTGGTCTCAAGGCCATGCGCAGCGGAGCCGGACTGGCCCGGGGGAAATTCCGCACTGAGGAAGCCCGGGCACTCTTGGCCGGGAATGCGGCGCACTCCGTCGTGCCGCTGGAATTCCCCTTCTCCGCCGCCATCGCCATGGCGCTGGGCGTGGCCGGGCACAGCACCGGCTGGCCGGTCGCACGCGGCGGGACGGGGATGCTGACCCAGGCGCTTTGCCGATATCTGGAAGCCCTTGGGGGAGAAATCATCTGCGGCTGGACAGTGAAGGCCCTGGCAGAACTACCGGCATCAGAAGCGGTGCTCTTTGACACCGGGCCCCGGGCGTTGGCTGAGATCGCCGGTGCCGCTCTGCCCGGCGGCTTTACCCGCAGGCTTCAGTCCTACCGCTACGGCCCCGCTGCCTTCAAGCTGGACATGGCGCTCAGCGGGCCCATCCCGTGGACCCATGCCGGGTGTCACACTGCGGGCACCGTGCATGTCGGGGGAAATCTGGAGGAGATAGGAGCGAGCGAGCGGGCCGCATGGAAGGGGAAAACCTGCGCCCGGCCCTTTGTACTCGTCGCACAGCAGAGCATCTGTGACCCCACCCGCGCCCCGGCCGGAAGGCACACCGCATGGGCTTACTGCCACGTGCCAGCAGGCTCCACGGAGGATGCCAGCGAGGCCATTCTCAGCCAGATCGAGCGCTTCGCTCCGGGCTTTCGGGATACGATCATGGCCACGCACCGGCTCAGTCCTGCGGGCTTTGCGGAGTATAATCCTAACAACGTAAACGGCGATGTGGTAGGCGGCGCCATGGACCCCGGCCAGCTCTTCACCCGGCCCCTCGTGAAGTGGAACCCCTACACGACTCCCAACCGCCGCCTCTACCTTTGCAGCAGCAGCACCCCGCCGGGAGGCGGCGTCCACGGCATGTGCGGCTGGCACGCCGCCCGCACCGCTCTCCGCAAGAGCTTTGGCCGGAACTGTGCCGCCCGGGGCACCGATTTTCCACCTCCGCATCGCTGAAATTCCTGCTTCCCGCACGGCTGCTTGTCTGCATGAGAGTGTCATCTTTTATGAATGCCCGTATTCTTTTAGTGACCGGTTCCCTGATTCTGAGTGTCCTCATCGGCTCTGTGATCGCGCGACGCAGTGGCAGCAGCACCACAGCTAGGAAAGCCGGAGCCCGCCCGAAGATCGGCCTCTCCCTAGACACCCTGAAAGAGGAGCGCTGGCAGCGTGACCGGGACCGCTTCCTCGCGGCCGCAGAACGACTGGGCGCAGAGGTGCTGGTGCAGTCGGCGAATGGAGATGACAAAACCCAGGCCAGTGACGTGGACAGCCTCCTCACCAGCGGGATCGATGTGCTCGTCATCGTGCCCCACGATGCCGCAGCCATGAGTAACTCCGTGGCCAAGGCCCGGGCAGCCAGAGTTCCGGTTATTTCCTATGACCGGCTCATCACCAATGCCGATGTCACGCTCTACATAAGTTTTGATAACGAAAAGGTAGGAGAAGAGCAGGCAAGGTATCTGGTTTCCCGGCTGCCGGGTGGGAAAGGAAACATCGTCCGGATCTATGGATCACCCACAGATAACAACGCGAAACTTTTCAAAGCGGGTCAGGACCGGGTGATCCTGCCGCTGGTGAAATCCGGCGCGGTCACCGTCGTCCATGAGGACTGGGCTCAGGACTGGAAGCCCGAGAATGCCAAGAAAATCATGAACGCCGCTATCACTAATGGCAAAGGGGTGGATGGCGTGCTGGCCAGCAATGACGGAACGGCCGGAGGAGCCGTACAGGCGCTGATGGAGGCGAGCCTAGCGGGCAAAACGGTGGTGACCGGCCAAGACGCAGAGCTGGCAGCCTGCCAGCGTATCATGCGCGGCACCCAGTCCATGACGATCTACAAGCGGCTGTCAGAGCTGGCAGACAGCGCCGCAGAGGCGGCTGTGAAGCTGGCCGCACAGGATATCCCGGTTGTCACCACCACAGTAAATAACGGCATGAAGGAGGTTCCCTCACTGCTCCGCGACGTCGTCGTGGTGGATAAGGCGAATATGTCACAAACGGTGGTCAAAGACGGCTTTCACCAAGCTCAGGATCTGCAATAAATCTTACACTATGAATCAACGTTATGCATTGGGATTGGACTATGGCACAAACTCCTGCCGGTCACTGCTCGTAGACCTAGCCTCCGGGAGTGAGCTGGGAACTGCGGTCTTCGACTACCCCTCCGGCGAGCGCGGCGTCCTGACTGATCCGCTGGATCCTCACGTAGCCCGCCAGCGGCCACAGGACTATCT
>JAYVJI010000698.1:0-3446 GCA_043769435.1 Verrucomicrobiota bacterium | reverse complement strand
TGATGCCATGGGTGACAAAATCGATGCGGTGCTCGTGGGGACTCCGGACCATACGCATTGTGTGGCCTCGCTGGCGGCCATCGAGCGCGGCAAGCATGTGTATTGTGAAAAACCGCTAGCCCATACCGTCGCGGAGGTAAGGGCCATGCAAAAAGCTGCGGCGGAAATGAAGGTCATTACTCAGGTAGGAAACCAGGGGCATTCCTCACACAGCATCCGTGCATTTTGTGAGATGGTGCAGTCCGGAGTGATCGGGAAGGTCACGGAAGTCCATGCTGGCTGTGATGCCTTCCGGGAGGTTTATGCCGTGGGGGACCGCCGTGCACAATTCGCCGATAAGCCTCCCGTGCCTGCGGGGCTGGACTGGGATTTGTGGCTCGGGCCAGTGGCCAGCCGGGACTACCACGGGGCCTATCTTCCCTTTAACTGGCGTGGCTACAGCGCTTTTGGCAGTGGCTGCATCGGTGACTGGGTCTGTCATGTGCTGGACCCTGCGTTCTGGGCGCTGGACCTAGATTTGCCATCAGCGATCACAGCGGAGACCAAGGGCTATGACCCGCAGAAGGATGCAGAATATTATCCCAAAGGTGCAAAAATCACCTACGAGTTTCCTGCCAAAGGAGAGCGCGGGCCGGTGAAGATCATCTGGCACGACGGCGACTTCGCCATTCCCACACCTGATGACCTGACAAAACAAAACCGCAAGCCCGTGGGTATCGGGGCCATCGTGATAGGAGATAAGGGCAAGATCATGCACGGCTCACACGGAGCAGGCAGCCCGCACATTATCACGCCGGAACTGCTGAAGGACTACAAGCATCCCGAACAGAAAATAGCGAGGGTCAAAGATGGGAATCACCATCAGGATTTTCTGAGCGCGGTGCGTGAGGGGCGGCCTGCCGGCAGCCCGTTCTCATACGGAGGTGCCCTCAGTGAGATCGGGCTGCTGGGAATGATCGCCATCCGCCGCAGCGGAGTGCGTCTGGAGTGGGACAGCAAGGCCATGAAGTTCACCAATGATGAAGCTGCGAACGCCTTTATCACGCCTGCCTATCGCGCAGGATGGCAGGCCCCATTCTGATTGCAAAATGGATCTGACTCATTCGCTCTCAGGTCGCGGGTCACGGGACAGCAACTCAGCTAGAGCCGCCGCGCAGGGCTTGTTCTCATAGAGGATGGCGAAGATCTGATCAATGATCGGAGTCCTGACGCCATATTTCCGCGCCGCCATGTGAATGCTGTCGGTATTCGGCACCCCTTCAGCGATCATGTTCATGGATTTGGTCACTTCCTGCAGGGTCTGGCCTTGGCCCAGTCCTCTTCCGACGCGGTTGTTGCGGCTGTGCCGGCTGTAGCAGGTCACGATCAAGTCGCCTACTCCGCTCAAGCCCTGAAATGTTTCAAAGCGACCTCCTGCGGCCATGCCCAGCCGGGTCATTTCTGCGAGCCCGCGCGTGACCAGCGCTGCCCGTGCGTTGTCGCCCAGGCCTAGGCCTTCGGTGATGCCAGAAGCGATGGCAAAGATGTTCTTCACAGCGCCTCCCCACTCGATGCCGATGATGTCGTCGCTCGTGTAGGTCCGGAACCATGGAAGCGTAAAAAACTGCTGGAGTCTCACAGCACAGTCCCTGTCCACACTGCCTATCACTGCGGCTGCGGCGAGTTGCTGCGTGATTTCCTCAGCATGATTGGGCCCGGAGATTACGGCCACTGGATTGCGTGGAAAAACCTGATGCAGGATGCCCGTCATACGCAGTCCAGTATTCCGCTCGATGCCCTTGGTGGCACTGACCAGGATGGACTGCGGGGAAATACCGGCAGCTGCGGCACTCTCTGCCACGCTGCGCATGGAGCAGCTGGGAACGACGAACAGTATGGCCTCCGCGCCGTTAACGCATGACAAATCCGTGGTCGCCCGCAGATTCGGCGGCAGGCTGGCGGGGAGATAGCGGGAGTTCACGTGCCTCGTATTGATCTCTTCAGCGGTAGCGGGATTCCGCCCCCAAATCGTGACCGCGAGGGCTTTTTGCGCCGCAGTAAAAGCCAGAGCTGTGCCCCAGCTTCCCGTTCCGAGGACCGTTATGTTATTCATGCGATGGGTGTGCGTTTTGATTTGGAAACGAACTGGTTTTCAGTTCCATCACGCAGGCGGCGGATTTTAGACCGGTGCCGCCAGATGGCCAGCAGTCCCAGCAAAATGGAAAAACCTGTGAGAGGCCAGCCCGGCTGACCCCTGAAGAAATGGAGGAAGAGTGCCGTCCCCGGGACGACGACCGCTGAGGCAATGCTGGCAAGGGCCACGTATCGGCTGATAAAAAAAACAGCCAGCCATGCCACCACGCCTGCGGCCAGCGGCAGCGGCAGGAGCGCCAGCACGATTCCGGCGGAAGTGGCGACGCCTTTGCCGCCGCGGAATCCAAGCCAGAACGTGAAGTTATGTCCCAGCACAGCGCCCACTGCCGCAGCGATGCCGGGCCAGTCCGGCACTATTCCGTTTTGCCCGCACCACCACCGCGTCAGCACCACGGGCACCAGTCCCTTCAGCATATCAAGAATGAACACCGGGATTCCGATTCCCTTTCCCAGGACCCGGATGACATTGGTCGCGCCTATGTTGCCGCTCCCATGGTCCCGGATATCGATGCCGCGGAACTTGCCTGCCATGTAGCCAAAGGGGGTAGCGCCCGCAATGTAGGCGAGCAATGCAGCGATGAGACTGGCGATAAGAGTGAGCGGCATCTTAAAACTAAAGCCTGCCACTTCTCAGGCGTGCGCGCTTTGTCAAATGCCCGGGACACTTCATTTCCCCCCATCAACGGCGGCCTCCGGGGTCTCAGCACCAACCTCTTTAACCAGACAGCGCCTCACTCTGCGGTGCGGGATTCCCACTTCCAGAAAGACACCGGGCAGCGATTCATACCCCAGCTTCACGTAAAATCCTAGCGCCGTTTCCCGCGCATTCGCCACTATCCAGCGACATCCCCACGCCAGCGCTTCCCGCTCCACTAGCTTTACCAGCGCTGCCCCGATGCCTAGGCCCCGCATACTGTCCAGCACTGCCACCTGCCGCATTTTCGCTGTCCCCTGATCGATACGTTCTAGGCAAACCGTGCCCGCCACCCCGCTTTCAGACAGCGCTATATAATGGAATAGCCGGGCCTCCTCCGCTGGATCATAGCTGCTGCCATCTAGGCCCAATGGACGGCGTAGGACGTCAATGCGCACCCTCAGCGCCTCCGCATAGCGCTCAGTGCCGGGGAAGATTTGGATCACTTGAACTGAGTTCATTGCGGTCAATACACAGAAACTTCTACCAAGCCAGAAATTAGTCAGGAAAGTATCTCCTTGATCACATGCCCGTGGACGTCGGTTAACCGGCGGTCGATACTGTCGTGGCGGACCGTGAGCTTCGTATGGTCGATTCCGAGCAAATGCAGGATCGTGGC
>JAYVJI010000697.1:0-3354 GCA_043769435.1 Verrucomicrobiota bacterium | reverse complement strand
ATGGATCACCTGCGGCTAACGCTTTTGCCCCCTCCCGCATTGAACCTCCCGCCCATCCCGTTGATGCGTCCGGGAAATGGCACCCGCGGGCGTGATATCGACGGGGCGGTCTTCACCGGCGCGGCACCAGAGGCATTTTCAGCCAGACCTTGGCCGCTCTCTGGCACTTGTCAGCCGGAGGATCCAGCAGCACTGAACAGCCTGGCTCCCCGCTCTGCCCAGGGAGTGTGGACGCTGGCTTTGGAGGATGCCGTGGTTTACGATGGCCTCACCGGCACCCTCGAGACATGGGTCATGGAATTCCGCGCCCCCGCGCCCGTCCCGCGCTTCTCCAGCTGGGCAGCATGGCGCGGAATTTCCAGCACTGCACCGCTGGCTGACTCCGATGCGAATGGCACGGCTGATCTCGTTGATTTTGCCAACGCTGGAGGGTTCCTCCATTCCTCACTCCAACCGGGCCTGAGTGCTTCAGGGCAACTCCTCATCCAGCATCGCCACTGGGTGGAGGGCGGCCTGTATCAAACCTATGAAACCTCGCGGGACCTGAATACCTGGAACCCCGGCACACCGCTCTCCGTCCTGACAACCCGTTTTCCCGACTACAGCGAAACAGCGTCGCTGCTCTTCCCGCCGGACGCGCGCTTCGTCCGGGTCCGGGTCCTGAAGCTATTCTGAAATCAGAACGTAGCTTGCTGATTTTGTGATGCGCCCTAAGAATCGGCATGCGCTCATGCTGCCGCCACGGCCAAAAGTTTTTGCTTCTCAACTGCAACTCTCCGCGATAGAATTCGAAGGAACCATCGCCGCCCCTTCTTTCACCTCCCACAGTCCATGTTCACTCATCATGAAACTGCCGCTCACCTACCTCTTCCTTGCCATTCTGCTCTTCGGCACCGTCCTTCCGCTCCCCGCAGCGCCCGCTGATACTGCTTTCACCTACCAGGGCCAGCTCAAACAGGGCGGCACCGCCGCCGCCGGCAGGTTTGACTTCCAGTTTTCTCTTTTTCCAGAGGACTCTGGCGGCGGACAGATCGGCAGCACCGTAGATATGCCAGAGGTCACCGTCTCCGGCGGGCTCTTCCAGACCCCACTGGACTTCGGCCTCAACCCCTTCATCGACGGAGCCCGCTGGCTGGAAATCGCCGTGCGCCCCGCTGGCGTCGGTGGTTTTACCACGCTTAGCCCCCGCCAGGAACTCACCGCCACGCCATATGCGTTAAAGGCGAAAACGGCGGAGTCTGCCAGCTATGCAGCCTCCGCGGGCAGTGTGCCTGCTTCCGGTCTACCAGCGAATGTGGCGCGCACCGACGCCGCGCAAACCTTCACCGGAGCGGTCTCCTTCACAGGACTCGCACGGATGCCAGCGGCTGCGCTCACCGTGCCCTCGCCCATCGTTCGCTGGGGGCTCTCCACTGGCCGCCCCGTCCCACCGCAAATCCAGGACGTCCAGGATGTGGCGGCGGGAAATTCCTTTTTCCTCGCCCTGCTCAACTCAGGAAAAATCCGCATCTGGGGCGATACATCTGCAGAGCAAATCCTGCCTGCGGCCGTAGAGGACGATTACTTCTCCGCCATCTCCGCTGGAGATCATCACACCCTGGCTCTCACGATGTCGGGATGGGTGAGGACGTGGGGCAACGTCGATAACGGAAAACTAACCGTGCCTTTCCTGCCGGATATTACCAGCTACACAGCGGTCGCGGCAGGTGCAGAGCACTCAGTAGCGCTGCGCAGCGACGGCGTCATCGTGGCCTGGGGACTCAATAACTTTAATCAGACTACTCCCAATGGACTCAGCGGCTACAAAGCCATCGCCTGCGGTCGCTACAATACCTACGCCATCCGCACCAATGGCACCGTGGACGCCTGGGGACGTAGTGACGCCGGGCAGACCACGCTTCCTTTTATAAGCGCGCCCGCGACACAGGTGGCGGCTGGCGCGGCGCACGCTGCGGCTCTCTTAAATGATGGCCGCGTCGTGGCCTGGGGGCAAAACACGAGCGGTCAGGCCACCGTGCCCACCAGCCCTGTCAATCTCACGATCCCGCGTGCTGCTGGCGATCCGCTGCGTCCGGTCCGCCTCGCTGTGAACCAGTCCGCCTGCCTGGCTTTGCTGACAAATGGCACCGTGGTCGGCTGGGGATCCTCCAGCCTTGGCTCCATCCCGCCTGCTGCATTGAGTGGGCTTACCGCCATCGGCTCCGGGCCTGCGGCTTACGATTTCCTAGCCGTGCGCACACCCGGCCCAGCGGACACGACGACGGCGGGAGCGGCCTACACGGAAGGCCAGAACGTCTTCACAGAGCGCAACACCTTCCACGGTGCCAACCTCTTCACTGCCGCCAACACCTTCTCTGCCGCGAACACCTTCGCCGGCATCAATACCTTCACCGAAAAGAACTTCTTCCCCCGCGGACTGATCGTGTCGGACACCGGAGACACGCGCGGGCTCTTTGTGACGAACAGCAATGACTCCGCGAACTGGCATCTGAGATCCTTTGGCGGCGCGCAAAGCGGCTACGGTGTGCTGGCGTTCAATGGCTCCCTAGATGGTCCGGAAAACACCCAGCTCAACTCCGGAAAAGCCTTGTGGCGGCTCTATGCGGATCAGCGGGGGGCGACAGATTTGTTTGGTATCAGTAACGTCTATGCCGGCGGCAGCCGCAACGTTCTCCAGATCGATACCAACGGCAACATCGCGATGTCAGGTGCCCCCTCCGCGATGTTTAAGCTCGATGTGAATGGCCCGATGCGAACCATAGGCCCCGTGAACATCACCTCCGACCGCCGCTACAAGCAGGACATCCAGCCGCTCAAGGGTGCTCTGGAAAAAGTGAGCCGCCTCCGGGGCGTGAGCTACGACTGGAACCGCGCCGCCTTTCCTGACAAGAATTTCAGCGACCGCCGCCAGCTCGGCTTCATCGCCCAGGACGTGCAGGAAGTCCTGCCCGAGCTGGTCACCGCCGACAGTCAGGGGTACCTCAGCGTAGCCTACACCGCCGCCGTGCCAGTGCTGGTGGAGGCCGTGAAGGAGCAGCAACAGCAGGTGAAGGAGCTGCGGGCGGAGAATGCGGAACTGAAGGCCCGGCTGGACCGCCTGGAGCAAGCTATGAACCAAAAACAACCCTGACATCCAACCCTGGCGTTTTGGCAGGCCAATGGCCCGCCCCGCCCTGCCCAAACCAATACCAGCCATGAAACACACATTGCTTCTTCTCGCCCTCGCAGCCCTGATCACCCAGCCCCTGCGCGCTGTACCGCAGGACAGCACCTTCACCTACCAGGGCCAGCTCAAACATAACGGCCTACCCGCCACCGGGAGCTATGATATCAATGCACGGCTTTGGGATGCGG
>JAYVJI010000696.1:0-4065 GCA_043769435.1 Verrucomicrobiota bacterium | reverse complement strand
TTCCCCTTCACCTTTTGGGTGAACTGCGGAGCAGTTGGATTTCCTCTCTGGTGGCCGGATGCAGCGGATTTCCCCATTTGGACTCACGTTTTTAGGTTTCCTTGTTCGCCTCGAAACTCCCAACGGGACGAAATGAGATAGCCTAGGGCAAACGAAGTGCCGCCCTAGGTAAGCCCCCACCAAAGAATCAGTAGCCCTGAAGGGGCGGAATGCGGCTCTGTGCTTGGGTTGAGGGGGCCGCCCCTTCATGGCTAGGTTGTTTTTGTTCCTGAAACCTAGGGCTGCGTTGCTTGCCCTAGGCTATCCCATTTTGCCCCGTTGGGGCAGGTTGTTCCCCCAGAAAGAGGGGTTCCCGTTGCTCGCCAGTTTTCCAAAAGTGCCCATTTGCTGAGATCTGAGTGGTGAGTGGTGAGTGATGAATAACTTGCGAATAGTATCACTGCATCGCTCACCGTGTTTTGCGCGTGCGGAAGAAGGGCGCAGGAGCCCGGCAGCGCTGCTTTCGAATCCAGCAACCTGGGTTGCTGGTCAGTATTCTCCGGCGGCCGCAAAAAACAGGTCCAGCTCGCGGACGGCATTGCCGAAGCCCGGGGGCATCACTGCAAGCGTGACGGCCTCGGAGTAAATTTCCGCGCGGAGGCTTTCTCCCACGGAGGCAGACTGGGCGGCCCTCTCATGGAGCAGGGACAGCCTCAGTTCTATCCGCAGGAGTTCACTTTCGGATTCTTCAATCCTCATGAGGCTTTGCCGACCGGCAAGAATGTGCTGGTCAAGCAGGTTGAGGGTTTCCAATTTTGTGTTGCGGCTTTGCTCTGAGATGGCGTCATCTATTAGCGCCGCCTCTATGGCCGCACGCCTGGCCTCAAATTCGCCATGGTCCCGCTGCCCGCTGAGTTCCAGCAGGTGGTCGAGTGCCAGCAAGTGCTTCAGATAAATCCAGGCGAGGAATTCCCCGGGACGCGCTGCCGAAAAATCATCATTAAACAAATCTCCAGTCCTTGCTACCTTTGAGAGAAGCGCGCGATATCTCTTCCGCAACGGCGGGCTCAAAACCTGCACCAGCGACTCTTGCTGCACGAGCATTTCTGATCTGGCCTCCGCGACAGCACGGCGTCTCGCCCTCACCCCACCGAGGGAACCTGGGCCCGGATAAGAACGGAGATTGTTGCCACGCCGACTATCTCCAAGGCCAATAAAACTCCAAAGCCGTAGGATCCACTAACCGTAAATAAATGAACATAGAAAGATGTGGCTACCAGTATAGCCAAAACCAGCCCACCGAAAGGCGAGCCAAATGCCCACGCTTTGTGGTCAGCAAGAGACACATTTAACCGGGATGGGAAGTCACTCTTGATGGGCATGGAGCTGCCAGTAGGGGTTAGACTGTAACATTCCAGCGGAAATTTCGCCCGTGGCTCGTCCTCGTCCTCAGCCCGGACATGCCAACCGAGGGGGGGGGTGCTAGATATCCAGATTACGGACATTCAGGGCGTTGTCCTCTATGAATTGGCGGCGGGGCTCGACCAGGTCGCCCATGAGGACGGTGAACATACGGTCCGCCTCGACCATGTTTTCTTCGTTGAACTTGACCTGGAGAAGCTTGCGGCGGTCCGGCTGCATGGTGGTTTCGTAGAGCTGTTTGGCGTTCATTTCCCCCAGTCCTTTGAACCGGTAAATTTCCAAGCCGCGGCGTCCGATTTCCAGCACCGTGGATAGTATCTCCGGGACACTGAAGAGCGGGTAGTGCTTGGTGTCTTCGATGATTTCAAACAACGGCTTATCCTGAGCGGAAAAGTGGTCTATAGCCAGGCCCTTGTCAGCAAGCTGGAGGAGCACACGGGAAATGGCGCGGGACTCATGCACATCATAGAGGCGGGCGCGGCGCTGGGGCTTGCCGGGCTCAGCCTTCACGGCATCCGGTGTGTCCACAGAAACGCCGCCGAGTCTGAGGTCGGGGTGGTCATTGCTGAAGGCGGTGAGCGCCTCTGAGTCAGCACAATAAAACATCTCCTCGTTGTTACCGGTGCGCACTTTCACCATGTATTCGGGGAGGTGGCCGTTGGTGCGGCCCGCTAGGTATTTCTCAAAGTCTCCGCCATTCCGCGTGATGATGTCTGAGAACCGGTCCAGCTTTGCCAAGAGGGTCAGGATTTCCTTCATGTGCGCGTGCTCGAACTGGTGTCCGTCCGCGAGGTTGCAGAGCTTCACTTCATCTGCACCCAGATCAATGAGGATGCGGTTCAGCTCGCCGTCGTCCTGGATGTATTCCTCCCGTTTCTTACGCGTGATGCGGTAGAGCGGCGGCTGGGCTATATAGACATATCCCCGGCGGACGAGTTCGGGCATTTGCCGGCAAAAGAATGTGAGCAGGAGGGTGCGGATGTGGGAGCCGTCGACGTCCGCGTCAGTCATGATCACGATTTTATGATAGCGTACCTTGTCAGGATTGAAGGTGCCTTCTCCGTCGCCGGTGCCGATGCCGGCACCGATGGCGGTGATCATGGTCTGGATTTCCTTGTTCTCCAGCGCCCGGTCGAGGCGGGCTTTTTCCACGTTGATGAGCTTTCCGCGCAGGGGCAGGATGGCCTGATTCTGGCGGTTGCGGCCCTGTTTGGCAGAGCCACCGGCGGAGTCTCCTTCGACGATGAAAAGCTCGCTGAGCGCCGGGTCGCGCTCTGAGCAGTCTGCCAGCTTTCCGGGCAGTCCGCCGCCGGTCAGTGCGCTCTTACGCACGGTTTCACGGGCCTTGCGGGCGGCCTCGCGGGCGCGCGCCGCCATGAGGATTTTATCGATGATCCGCTTGGCCGTGGATGGGTTCTCCTCAAAGAATTTGTTGATGCCCTCATAGGCGACGCTGTTCACCACGCTTTCCACTTCGTGGTTTACCAGCTTTTCCTTGGTCTGGCTTGAAAACCGGGGGTTGGGAACCTTGACACTGAGGACTCCGATGATGCCTTCGCGGCAGTCTTCACCGGTGATGGCGGTGTCTTTTTCTTTGACCATGTTATTGGCCTTGGCGTAGTTATTCACGGCCCTGGTCAGAGCGGAACGGAAGCCGGAGGCATGGGTGCCGCCGTCAGTATTCTGGATACTGTTAGCGTAGCACAACATCTGCTCGTTGTAGCTGTCGGTGTATTGCATGACGAGGTCCACCCAGAAGTCTTCAGGTGGCTTCTCGGGCTCGAGTTCGATGGCACGCCGTCCGCGGATGACGATGGGGTCGGCAGGCAGCAGGGCCTTGTTTTCGCCCATCTGGAGCACAAATTCCACGATCCCGTTAGGGTAGCAATAGTGGGTGGATCGTTCGCGTTCCCCGCGCTCGTCCGTGATGGTGATGCTGATCCCGGGATTCAGGAATGCGAGATCGCGCACCCGCGTGCAGAGCTTCTCATAGCTGAACTCGAGGACCGCCTTGAAGATTTCCGGATCCGGGAGCCAAGTGATGAGCGTGCCGGTCTGACCGGGGTCATCCAGCGTGCCTACGACGGCGAGGGGCTTGGTGGTTTTCCCGCGCTCAAAGCATATCATGTGGATTTTGCCGTCACGGTAGACTTCCGCTTTGAACCACTCGCTGAGGGCATTCACACACTTGGCACCAACGCCGTGAGTGCCGCCGCTGTATTTGTAGCCGCCCTGGCCAAACTTCCCGCCGGCGTGGAGATTGGTGAGGACCAGCTCGACGGCGGGCATACCGGATTTCTCGTGAATGTCGACGGGGATGCCCCGGCCATCATCCCGGATGCTGCAGGATCCGTCGACATGGAGGATGAGTTGCACATTCTTACAGTGCCCGGCGAGGTGCTCGTCGATACAGTTATCCAGCACCTCATTGACACAGTGGTGCAGGCCCCGGCCATTAGGTTCATTCGGGTCGCCAATGTACATGCCTGGCCGCTGGCGGACGGCCTCTAGGCCCTCCAGTTTATCGATTTGTGCGGCACCGTAATCACCGGTCAGGGTTTCGGGCTGATGTTGTTCGTCGTTCATAAAAAGTAGTAGCGGGGAACCCCGTAACGGTGGCCTCCGGGAATGCAAGCACCCAGGTGAAGCGAGCTTCCTAGGGCA
>JAYVJI010000695.1:0-2126 GCA_043769435.1 Verrucomicrobiota bacterium | reverse complement strand
CCCGTGGCTTTATTCGCCAGCCGTCACTGAAGAGATGCAACAGTATCAATTGGCATGAATGCCGCATGGAACATCCTTTACCGGGGCCCCCTGTCCAGTTGCAATTATGCCTGCCACTACTGCCCGTTCGCTAAAACGACGAATACCACGCTGGAACTGAAGGATGATAGCGCTAGGCTGGGCCGCTTTGTTGATTGGGTGGAAAGCCGCTCAGACCGGCGTATCGGCGTGCTCTTTACTCCATGGGGAGAGGCCCTCATCCATCGCACCTACCAACAAGCCTTGCTGCGGCTCAGCCATATGCCCCATGTCTATCGCGCTGCCATTCAAACCAATCTCTCCTGCGGCTTGGATTGGCTGGTGAAGGCGGATCGGAACACCCTCGGGCTGTGGTGTACATTCCATCCAAGCGAAACTAAGCTGGAGACATTTAGCGCAAAAATCCACCGCCTTGCCGCTAGGGGCATCCGTCACAGCGTCGGTGTAGTGGGGCTCAGGGAGCACTTCGATCTCATCAGCGAACTCCGTTCCGCCATTCCTTCTGACACCTATCTTTGGGTCAATGCCTACAAGCGTCAGGACGAATACTACACCACAGCCGATGTAGAGTTCCTGACAAACATCGACCGCCTGTTTCCTCTCAACAATCAGCGGCACCCAAGTGCCGGACTTGCCTGCCGTGCCGGGCATTCCAGCTTCACCATCGACGGCGATGGCACCGCGCGCCGCTGCCATTTCATCCCGCAACCCTTGGGCAATATCTACGAGCATGATTTCGACGCCCGGCTCGCTCCGGCCCCTGCGGCCTGCACGAATGAAGCCTGCGGCTGTCACATCGGCTACGTTCACCTGCCGCACCTTGGGTTGGATCAAGTCTATGGCAAAGGTCTGTTGGAAAGAGTCCCCGCACCATAAGCCCGCCGGATGTGGACTCCGGGTTCCCGGCGAGCGGGATGGGGCAGATGCTCAACATGGTCACTTCCGCATGGCGGACGGCAGGGAATACAGGCTCGAAAATGCGCCACATTCTCTGCGCTGCCCGATAATATTGAAATGTTCACTCGAATTTTCTGCGGGATGGCTTGGACTAATAGTCTTGAAATCCCAAGCGCCCATCAACCATCTATTCATCGAAATCGTAGTAGAAATAAAGAGAAATCACCGCGAAGGTGACGCTTCCTAGAGCCCCGCTGTCCCTTACCAGCCATACCACGACCATGAAGACCAACGTTCCCCGCCCCCGGTCAGTTACCGCACTCCCTGCGCCCGCCGCTCTGGAGCCAGTCTCCGTGGCTGCTTCCAGCGCCTTGCCGGAGGCCACGGTCGTGTCTGTGAAGGAGCCGGACTCAGTGCTTTCCATCCTGCCCATTAAATCAGCGGTTCTTTTTCCTGGCATGATGGTCCCGCTGACCATTGGGCGGAAAGCCTCACGCCGGTTGATAGAGGACGCCAACAAGAAGTCAAAAATGATCGGGGTTTTCACACAAAAAAGTGATACTGAAAGCGAGCCCTGCGCTGCGGATTTGCACGCCATCGGCGTCTCCGCCAAGATCCTGCGGATCGTTCGCGGCGATGGCAAAGATGGGAACTATGTCGCTGTGGTCAGCATAGAGGAACGCATCCGCCTAGTACAGGCCGGCGCTCCTGTGCCTTGGCTCCGCGGCACCGTCCAGATCCTCACTAGTAATTACCCGCCGGACAGTAATGAATGGAAGGCTACGGTAGCCTCCATGCGGGACTCTGCGCTGTCCCTGCTCGCTCACAAGGAGGAGATCCCGGAGCAAGTCGGGGTCGTGCTCCGGAACATCGAGGACGGCGGGCGTCTGGCAGATTTCATCGCAGGCGGCATAGAGATCACTGCTGAGGAACGTCAGGTGATTCTGGAGGACCTAGATGTCGTCAGCCGGGTCAAGAATGTCTCTCTCAAAGTCGGCACTCAACTGGAGATAGCCCAGATCCAGGACAAGATTCAAAAGGATGTGCAAAGCCAGTTCGGCGACATGCAGCGCCGCGCATGGCTCAATGAGCAGATGAAAGCCATCCAGAAAGAACTCGGCAATGAACCCAGTGATGAAGGTGACACCTTTTCACGCCTGAAGGAAAAGCTGGCCGCGCTGAATCTCCCC
>JAYVJI010000694.1:0-1561 GCA_043769435.1 Verrucomicrobiota bacterium | reverse complement strand
AGGGGCCACTACCTGCTGGGCATGGCGCAGATGCGGCAAGGAAATCATGAAGAGGCCAGCACTGAAATCCGCGAGGGGCTCAAGCTAAATCCACGCAATTCCGCAGCGCATTACGTCCTGGGATTTCTCGCCAATCAGAACGGCAACCGGGCGGAATCGATCCGCGAGTTTGAGCAGGCCATTAGCATCGACTCTGGTAATGCCGCAGCCTATCATGCCCTAGCGGTGCTTTACTTCAAGTCAGGCCGCATGGAGGACAGCCGCCGGAGTTATAATCTGGCGGTCAAAAACGGAGCCTCCCGGGACAAGGATTTCGATATGCTCTTCAACCAGTAGCGGGCGGGCGGGCGGACCCGCTTTTCTGGAAGGGTTTGATTTGTACGAACTGGTAGAGCTTGGAGTAGTTGCCGGCATTGAATTTTTTGCAGCACGGGTAGCACGCGGTGACTGGCCGGAAGGGTTTGACCCTCAAAACAATGAGGTGGCAGTGTGGGCATTGATAGGCAAATTTCCTTGTCAATTTCCGCCGGGGAAGTGGCAGGTCGTGGAAGGCTTTTTCATCTCCTATGCCCAGATCTGCGCAGGCCTGGTGCCACTCTGCGCCGTGGGTCTGAATACGGCGGCGCCCGGCCCGCCAGTGGGCGAGGAGGTGGGCCACCTCGTGCTTCAGGGTGCGGAGGACCGGGGTGGCTCCTAGGGGCTTGAGGAGCGGGTTCAGCTCGATGCACGAATTGGTGCGGCAGGCGGTCCCGGCGGTGGTTTGCAGCCGGGCATTCCAGATGACTCTGACCTTATCTGCCAAGGGGCCGGCATTGAGCTTCAGCAGCATGGCCTGGGCCATGGAGGTGAGCTTTCCATCCAGTTGCGGATGGGGGTGGACGCTGGTCTGGGGAGTCCTCGTGACCGTGGACTTGCGGGCTGCTTTGCGGGGGGCGGCCATACGGTTTAGTGTCAGGTTCAGACGGCTGGGGGGATTCTGCGGCGTTCCCGGATCTGCTGATTCTGATCGCCCAAGGCGACTATGGAATCAGGAGGGACGCTGGCGGTCACGAAGGCATTGGCCCCCACAGTAGTGTTTCTGCCGATGGTGATGTCCCCCACCACGGTGGCGTTGGCATAGATCGTCACGCGGTCCTCGAGGCAGGGATGGCGTTGCTTTCCCTTGAGCTGCTGGCCCGCTGCTAGGGACCGGGCGACGAGGCCGACGCCCTGATACAGCTTCACGTGGGATCCTATGTGACAGGTCTCACCGATGACGACACCGGTGCCGTGATCAATGAAAAAATGGCTGCCGATCACTGCTCCGGGATGGATGTCGATGCCGGTGCGGGCGTGGGCCCACTCGGTCATCATGCGGGGCAGCAGGGGCACCTTGAGATGATAGAGGACATGCGCCAGCCGTTGGATGGCAATGGCCTCCAGGCCGGGATAGGCGAGGATCACTTCCTCCGCGCAGTTCGCTGCGGGATCTCCGTCGAAAGCTGCCTGAACGTCTTTGCTGAGGAGGGTGCGGACAGCAGGGATGCTCTGGAAAAAACTGGTTATCGCGGCTACGGCAGTG
>JAYVJI010000693.1:0-2861 GCA_043769435.1 Verrucomicrobiota bacterium | reverse complement strand
TCGAGCGGCGTCGAATTTCTTCATCCGTCCACTTGGCTCCCTCGGCACGGAACCGATCTTCGCGGTCCTTCTTATCCTCGTATCCGAGCTGCCCGGTGTGGTCGGCTGCCAGGAGCAGCTTTTCCCTTCGGTAGTCGCGCTGATAAACCTGCTGAAAAAAAGCATTCGGCTTCAGATTCATCGTCCGGTAGGACATCAACTTAGCGAAGTCCTGACGGACCGTGCTCCCATCCCCCTTGCTCCAGATTACCTGATCGAGCTTCAGGCGGTAAACGGGGGTGGGCAGTCCCTCCGCACTTTTTGCCTTCTCACTCAGAAGATAACCTGCTTTGTTTTCCAAGGCGTGAAGAAATCTGCCCACGAAGTTTTGGTAGTTCGCAGCATTTACCGCACGCTTCAGCTTGGAGGAAAAGAAACGGCGGGTGAATCGCCCAAAGCCACTTTGCGGTCCGATGCTGGAAGAGGATCTCTGTTTGCCCCGCGCCAAGGTGACTAGTTTGATCCATCGTGGTTCAGGCAAATCTTCATCGTCCTCATAACGGAAGGGAGCACGCAGCTTGTCCTTTTGATCAATGAAAAAGGACTTCATCGCCGATTCATTCAGGTAGTGCTCACTCCAAATCGCGGACTCGTGCCGGAAAAAATCCAGCGTGGTCCTGATGAAATGTTCACGGTCTGGAAGGCTGAGTTCGGCAATTTCAGGGAGATCAATCCAAACCTCATTTTTCTCATCGGCGGCGACTTCAGCCAACTGGGCATAGTCGATGGAAAGCAGGGCAGACTGTTCCAGATTCGGCAGGATGACCCGCCACCCACGCCGCAAATCGTGGATGGCTCTGAGAGCGAGGTAGTGCTCGAAAAGTGCAACATATTCGCCCTGCCTGAACGAGGGTAATTCCTCCCGCAAGTTGGCAAAATCGAGGAAGCCCAAGCCAAACTGCTCCCGCACAGATCTTCCAATATCCTTGGCCCGAAGGCCCCCCTCAGAACTTGCTACGGCCCTCCAAATCGCTGCCCTGACCCTCACGACATCCATGAAATCGTTGAAATGTCCGGACTGCAAAGCCGCATCCTGACGGTTGTCGGTGAAACTCAAAAGCTTCTGATCCCGCACCGGAAACTGCTGCCCAGCCATGCGGGTTAGGATCGCGTAGCTGGAAATACTCGTTGCAGTGCTGCGGCCTTCTGCCCCCAATTGGCTTAGTTTCGTCGTATCCCTAGTGTCGCGGTGCGGAATGACACCGGAAGTAGGATCAAACAGCAGCGGAGCCCGCATAAACCATCCCTGACGCCATCCATCGCGAACAGTTTCCGAGTAGTCTCCCTGGGCATTGAACCAAATGTGTTTTGGCATTCGCGGACGATGCCTAGCTACGGCGCGCAACTTGCGGTCCGGCCCTAGCTCAACCCAGGCGGGAGGGAGCAGTTCCATGTCCGTATCTGGGTTCCAACTCTCAATTTCGGGGATCAGATAGCCGGAAACAGCATCACCTAGCGGATCCTCTGCCCCGGAATAAAATTCACGGTAGGCGAATCGGTTCGACTTTGGATTCAGGCTGACACAGTAGAATTCGTCTCCGCTGTGTCTGCTGAACGCCATGGTAAAAACCGGACGCTCCGGTTCATCGGGAACGTGATACCCTGTATCAAGGGTCACGTATCGTTGTCCGATGGGCTCAAGGCTGGCAAAAACAGCTCCCGTTTGCGAAAGGAACTGGTGCAGCTTGAAGGGCATGTAGGCGTAGCGCTTGCGCTCTGGTGGCAACTTTAGATTGACCTTGCTGATCCAGAGCAGCACCTGCCGGAGATGCTCCTCGCAAGCCTCAATTCCACAGGAGGTCGCGTTATGCAGCTTTGCCACAATCTCCCGGAAAGTGATGGGCTCATTTCGCCACAGGCGGCCCTCCTTTTGCGTCAGCGCAATCTCGGATTCCAGCCAAGCCGGGGTAGGATGCTGCTTCAAAGCTGCCTCATCGGCTGCGCCATTCACTCCACCGGCCACAGCGCTTCGGAGTGATGTTTCATCGAAGGGTGCCGTGAACCTCCGCGTAAGATATTCCTGAATAACAGCATCCTCAGCAAAGGGCATACCAAAGACCTCGGAGGCTACTTTCGCGACGGCTTTGCGCTGGTCTGCCAGTGTTCCGCCGGAGGACATCGTGGCGGACGTTCCCACGCAGACCAGCTCTTGGGCATTGACCGATTTTGCCCGGATGCGGCGGATCAACATTCCTACATCAGCCCCCTGCCTGCCCCGGTAGGTATGCAGCTCGTCAAAGACGACAAACCTTAGGTTCTCAAAGAGTGCCTCTCTTAGACCGGTAGCGGTGCCGCCCTTGCCGACCCGCGTCAGCAGCAATTCCAACATCATGTAATTAGTCAGAAGAATATGCGGGGGATTTTCAGAAATGGCCTGACGTTCTTCCTGGCCCTCCTGGCCGGTAAACTTCGCGAAACGGATGGGAAAAGGAACGCCCCGTTCTGCCTCGTAATTTTCCGCATACCCTTTGAGTTCGTTCTCTTGGGAATTGACCAACGCATTCAGTGGATAGACCACGACAGCGACCACTCCGGGAGTTGCCGAGGGACCCCTCCCCAGCAGGAAATTGAAAATTGTCCCGATGTAGGTGAGGGACTTTCCTGATCCAGTGCCGGACGTGACCACGAAGCTCTGCTGTTTAAGGCCTCTGCTGATGGCCTCCCGCTGATGCCGGTAAAGGCGGTATCCCTTGAAAATGTCCGCACAATCCGGGTGCATGAGCCTTTGCTCGGCCAATTGTTCCATACGTCCCGCATCTTCAAACGCAGGATTCAACTGTAGCAGCGGTTCCGGCCAGAGTTTCCCTTCCTCCAAAGCGGCA
>JAYVJI010000692.1:0-3772 GCA_043769435.1 Verrucomicrobiota bacterium | reverse complement strand
ACCGAAGACACGCGCCCTGTAGCTCTCCCCCCCCGGCGTTTCAAAGTAACGGAGCACCAGTTCCCCGTCAGCCGGCAGCACCGCCGCCCCATTGGGCCGGCCGAAGTAGGCCTTGAAATCACCACGGGCACTCACCGGCTTTTCCAGCTCGGCGGTTACTGCTACAGGCAGGTCCTGGCTCACGACGCGGCGCACGGACATAGCCAGCGCGCGCTGGGGATTGGTGGTGATGAGTTTCTTGAATTCCGGACGGCGGGCCTTCGCCAGGGCCACCCCTTCCTGCTCCAGCGCTGTGCGCTCCCCGGGTGTCGCGGCCATATACCTTTCCAGCCATCCATCGAACGCCGCTACCGCGTGCATATCCGGGGCCGCCGTCCTCACAGGTGCTGCCGGCCAGTCTGCACTGGCGGGGGTGGCCGCCGTCGCAGATTCACCAGCAGCCGCGGATGCCGTAGCCCCTTGCCCTTCTAGGCGGACAGGCAGAGATCCCCCGGGCTTCGATGCCAGTGTATCATCACCTGTAGGAATGGTCTGGCTGTATTGATAACAGAGCGTGGCAACGAGGACAGTACTGAAACTAAAAATTAATTTTTTGCGCATGTGCATGGGAGAGAAGCTGGATAAATGGTATCGTCACGAACGGACGCCATTGACCATTAGTGTGCCACCGCAATTATAGATACATTTTCGCCAGCCCAATGTCACGGGAATTGTGCTTTCAGAACATGAAATATCATTTATGGTTCAACGCATGAAGCTAAGGGCCCTCATCGCATTCTGTGCATCAGTTTTTCCCTCATGCGTGGCCCCTGCGCTCGCAGGCCCGCCCACCATGAGGGAGTTTCTGGGACTCTGTGGACATACTGTTCAGTTCAAGCCAGCGCTCTATGCACCGGTCTGCGGCTGGGTGCGGGACTACCATCCAGTGGATTGGGACCTCTCTGGCGATACCTCCGTGCTGCCAGCCTGGCCTGAGGCCAAGAACCGCGTGAATTGGCAGGAGGTGTATGGTTCCTGGCGTGCAGCTGGATTGAAAACCACGGCGTCATTGATGTTTGAAAACATACCGAGGGAGAAGTGGAAAAATCTGCTGCCGGACCTGAAAGCGTATGGCCAGTCATTTGCCAGGGAATTCGGCCCCGGTGGTTCCCGTAAGCTGCTGGAAGCTGTGGAAGTGGGAAACGAACCCGGAAAGTGGAGCGATGAAACGTATTCCGAAGTCCTGCGGGCGCTTACTTCAGGACTACGCGCCGGCGACCCCGCCCTCCGCATCGCCACGTGCAACCTGACCACCGGAAAATCCCACGACTATGCCAAAAGCGTGACCTGCCTCACGGGGCTGGAGTCCAGCTATGACATCCTGAATATCCACGTCTATCCTCAACTCGATGGATGGCCCACATGGAAGCGGTCATGGCCGGAGGACCCAGCCCTGAAAAACTGGACTAATGAAGTCCAGGAGCTTTGCCGTTGGCGGGATGCCCATGCCGCCGGCAAGCCGGTCTGGATCACAGAATACGGCTATGATGCCACTACCAAATCCCCCGATCCAAAATCAGAGTTTGCCAAATGGCAGGGTGTTTCCGAAAAGCAGCAGGCCTTGTGGCTGGTGCGGAGCACGCTGCTCTTCGCCGCCATGCCCGTGGAGCGCGCCGCTATCTACTTTTTCAACGACAGCGACGAGGCGCAACTCCATGGGGCCAGCGGCCTGACGAGGAATTTCCAGCCCAAGCCGGCCTACCATGCCACAGCTCATCTGCTGGCCACGCTCGGTGATTATCATTTTGACACGCTCGTGGAAAGCAAACCCGGCGAAAGAATAGTCCAGCGCTATCAACATAAAACCCGGCCACTCGAGCAATGCCTCGTCATCTGGAGGCCGACAGGCGATGAGGGACACAAAACTATGACCATCGATATCCCTGCATCAGGACCAGTGAAAATGAGCCGCACTCCCCTCACCCCCGAAAAGACAACTCAGGAATTCCCCGCGTCCCGGGAAGTAGAAGTAAGCGGCGTTCCCCTTTTCATCAACTATACCCGGCAGATGTGATGCCAAAAATTCCGCTAAAGCTTCCTTGCCACAAGAAACCTTCTCATTCATATTTAAGGCTCCGCTAATCATGTCCTTCAACACGCAGCCACCAGCTCCCAGCATTTCTCAGGTCCGGCCCCGTGCGGACGCTGCGGATGCTTTTGAGAGCAATCCGGCCGCAGCAGTTCAGACTAGGATTGAAGATGCCCTCCTTTCCGGCATGAGCGACGCAGACCGCGTCAAGGAGGCCGTCCGGGAAGTGATGAGTGGTGGCCGTATCAATACCGCCGCACGCCAGTGGCAGGTAGCCCCCAGTAGCCTAGCAGAGTGGCGGACAAAATACATGAAGCTCCTTGAGCTGGGCGGAACTTCCAATTCCTTGGCCTTCGAGACCTTCCGCGGGAATACCGACCACATTCACATCCCGGCAATCGCCCGCGAACAGTTCCAGAAAAACTGGGACCAGCTCATGGAATTCACGCAGTCCAACCCTGCGACATTCTATCAGAGTCCATGGCAGTTGTTTCTAGAAAATTCCTGGCTCACCGGCTGGCTGTTCGAGGAAGGCAAGTTGGACCGTGGAGCGTTCTACGGGTTTGGCATTGCCGTCGCGGCGCTGCTGCTCACCGGATCGTTTCTCTTCGCTGGCAGAGACAGAGACACCCGGGTGCTGGACAAATACACGCAGCCGGATCCGGAAGGCTTCACTGAATCCCTCGTCGCCGCAGAAGGTGTCGCCCAGCGGTTCTTCAAGGCGTCCACCCTAGCTGAAAAAATGGCCTTTCTGCGCATCAACGATACTGTCCGCCCCCTCGTTGAGGAGTATTTCCACCTGAATCCTCCCAGCGCGATCACCGACGCCGCGCTCACCCTCACCACGTCCTCCCGCAGCACAGTCAGCATGGAGTTTGACCTGCCCTCCGAGAACCGCAGCCACCGCCTCAATGTGGTGGACCGCGGCGGGCTCCTCCTCATCGATTGGGAATCATCATCCTTTTGTCAGGAAATGCAGTTTCGCAAACTACTGAGCGACAAACCAAAAACCCCCACCCGGCTCAATGCCAAAATCCAGCGGGCGGATTACTGGACTTTCGGATTCACTGCTGACAAATATGACTGCTTTCTGATGAGCTACCCGGGGCTCATCCTCGACATCTATGGATATGCAGAAAAGGAAAGTCCTGTAGCCTCGCGACTTTTGACCAGACTGGGCATCCGGGAAAATGAACCCGCCGTTGTCTCAGTGCGCTTTCCGGACATGCCCGCCGGCGCTAACCAAGTCCTCATCCTCGACCTCATCCATGACGAGTGGCTGAGGGAGCAATAAGTGCTGAGTTCTGAATTTAAAGAAAAAAGCACCCGTTACTACCGCTCACATATAAACACCAGCATCAACATGGACGACACCAGCCCAAAACGCAGTATCGGAATGATCAGCCTGGCACTGGGCGCCATTGGACTCTGTGTCGGTTTGCTGCTGCTCGTCCAGTATGCTCTTAATATGCGGGACAAAAAAGAGGCGTTTGGGATTTATGATGAGCCGCGTGGTGCCTCCCGGTCCCACCGTTCCGTATCCCTGCCGACTCCCACTTCCACTTCAACTTCCACACCCGAAAAGCCTGTGACTCCAGACCCTTTTGCCGACCGCAAAAAAGAACTCACCCCGATCCAATACGAAGTGACTCAGAAGGCAGGCACTGAGCGCCCCTACAGCAACGAATTTGACGACCACTTCGA
>JAYVJI010000691.1:0-5565 GCA_043769435.1 Verrucomicrobiota bacterium | reverse complement strand
CATCGCGGTCGATACGACCGCGAGCCGCCACAGCCAAGATGGCCGTGTTCCGCTACATCACGACGCGGTCACACCCCCTGCAGCAACACAGCCAGCTGACTGCGACAGCCGGAAGCGCCCGCACCAAGTGGGTGTCACATATCCCGGAGGGATACCAGCTGGTAGCCGGTGGTTGAGCGAAGGGACACCACTTCAACTGACGCCCTTGAGGGGGAAGCGCGAGGTGTCCACGGTACAGCTCACGCTGACTCCCTCGCCGGGCCGCTGGCTGAGACTGAGCGCGCCGCGGATGATGCTGGCACGGTACTGCATGACACGCAGACCCATTCCGGTGCCGAAATCAAAGTTGTCAGGAAAGCCCTGACCATTGTCCTCCACACAGACTTCCATGAGGTGATCCGCGAGGCGCAGGGAAATATCTATGCAGGTGGCCTTGCCATGGCGGACCGCGTTATTCACAGCCTCTTGGGCGATGCGGTAGAGGTGAATGGCGATCTCCGGGGGAGTCTCCGGCGCGCGTGGGTCGGGTTCACTGGTGCAGCGTACGCCGCGGATCTGGCGGCTGGTACTTGCGGCCAGATCATTGAGCGCAATGGAGAGGCCCTTGCTCTGCAGCAGCACTGGTGAGAGGCCCCGGGCGAGGTCGCGTGTGGTGCGGATGGCATCCCGGATGAGCGTTGTTATTTCCTCCATCTCGGTGGCTTCCGGCCGCGATTGATTTGCCAAGCGCTGATGGAGCACATGACTCATGAACTCGATGCCGGCCAGCGTCTGGCCCAGTCCATCATGCAGGTCATGGCCGATCCGGCTCTGCTCCCTTTCAGCTACGTTGAGCACTTCCGCTTCCAGCCGCTTGGTCTCGCTCACGTCGATCCCACTCATGATGATGTAGCCTACAGAGCCGCTCGCGGAAGGAATGCTGGTGGTGCTCCAGGAAATGGTGTGTCTTTCCCCGTCCCTGGCCATGAGGGAACCTTCGTGGGCCTGAGGTGGTGCTCCAGCGGCGACCTTGCGGAAGATCCGGCGACCGGAGGCGCGCTCATCACTGGCCACGAAGAGATCCCACGGCGTCTGGCCCACGGCCTCTGCTGCTGAGTAGCCGCTGAGTGTTTCCGCCGCTGCGTTGAAGCGCACGATGTTGCCCTCGGCATCGGTGACGATAATGACCGCACCGGCAGCACTCAGCAGGGCATTGGTGAATTCATGTTCAGCCCGCATCCGCTCCTCGATGCGCTCCCTCTCCAGAGAGTCCCCCAGCAGTGTGGACACGATCTTGAGCAGGCTGATAGCATCCTCTGACCACGACATCTCCACGCGCACGCTGTCCAGCCCGATGAAGCCTACCATTTCTCCCTGCACCGCCATAGGCATCAGTATCACGGATTTCACCCCTGCTTCCCGCAGCGTGGTTTGATCGATAGCTGCCTCCGGGTCCAGAGTCTCGACCGAGTAGACCGCGATGCCATCCAGTCTGCGCAGGCGGTTGGCAGCCCAAGGTAGGTGGCGGTCGATGGGAATATTGGTGCGTCCTGCCCATAGCGAAGGTGCTCCGGTGGAGGACCACGAGTAGCGATGGTCCAGTAACTGACCATTGGTATGCACGATGCAGACATTGCAGTGATCCACACGCAGAAACTCTCCCATCTGCCGCAGCGCCTCGTGGACACCCCACTCCAGGTCTGAGCTGCGAAGGCCTACAAAAATGCCCGTGATCCTCGATACGAGGGCTTCAAATTCGACGCGCTGCTGCAGGGCGCTCTCCGTCCGCCGCATCCGGCGGGTAGATGGCCCCATGGCGGGAAGGGCTTCTTCCGGCAAACCTGGGGTTATCAGGTGAGCGGTGTATGTCTCGCGGGTGGGAGTCTGGGCCATGAAGAAAGTCTGGATCCTTATTATCCTTAGTTATCTGACATACACCACGCTGACCTTGCCTGGCAAGAATATTAATTCCATGACCTACCAAAGGCACCAAAGGCACCAAAGGCACCAAAGGCTTGCAAATGGGGGGCACCGGTTTATTTCCAGCTGGCCGCAGAGGCTGCACGGCGTCACTTGCGTCACTTCCGGGGACCAGCGCGTTTTGCTTTGATCGGGCGGTAGCTTGTGCTGCCGGTGCCCTTGGGCAAAACAGGCAGCGAGACCCCGGATTGCAACTCGCGGATTTGATCCCGCAGCAGGGCGGCTCGCTCGAATTCCAGAGCGGCACTGGCTTCTACCATTTCCTGCTGGAGCTGGGAAATGACGGCTTTCACGTCCTCATCACCGCCTGTTTCCTCGGCTACGCGTGATGAGGGTTCATCAAAGGGCAATTGGCCCCGCAAGCTGCTTTGGTTTTGACTGAAAACACCCACAGGGGTGATGCCGTGGGCTTCGTTGTGGGCCATCTGCATGCGGCGATGGTAGGCGACCGTGGCAAAGAGTGCCTGGATGCTTTTGGTCTTCACATCCGCGAAGAGGACGACCTCCCCATTCACGTGCCTGGCCGCACGACCAGCAGTCTGAATGAGGCTGGTTTCGCTGCGAAGGTAGCCTTCCTTGTCGGCATCGAGAATGCAGACCAGCGACACCTGGGGGAGATCAAGTCCTTCCCGCAGGAGGTTAATGCCGACGAGGATGTCGAACTCTCCGGCCCTCAGTGCGCGCAGTATCTCGACACGCTCGATGGCGTTGATATCACTGTGCATGTAGCGCACCCGGAGGTCTATGCCCCGCAGGTAATCTGTCAGGTCCTCGGCAGTACGTTTTGTTAGGGTAGTGACCAGCACCCGCTCCTGCCGCTCCACCCGCTGACGGCAAAGCTCTATCGTTTCATCGATCTGGCCCTTCAGCGGCTTCAGATGAAGAACGGGATCGAGCAAGCCAGTGGGCCGGATGATCTGCTCTATGATGAGTGGCGCTCCGGGCGTCTCCACATCAAAATCATCGATAGGGGTGTCCGTGCTGGTGATACGCAGTTTTTTTGGTGGACTCGGCGCGCTGGCATCAGGTTTGGTCTTGAGCTTGGGGATGTAGGTCTCGTTGCCGACCACGCTGTTCTCGATCTCAAAGGGAGCGGGCGTGGCGCTAACGTAAACTATCTGTCGCGACCGGCCCATGAATTCCTCAAAGCGCAGAGGGCGGTTATCCAGAGCGCTGGGCAGGCGGAATCCATAGTCCACGAGGGTGGATTTCCTGCTGTGGTCGCCCTCATACATGCCGCCGATCTGCGGAATACTGACGTGGCTTTCATCGACCAAGAGCAGGAAGTCCTCCGGAAAAAAATCCAGCAGCGTGTAGGGCGTCGCCCCCGGCTCACGGCCCGTGAGGTGGCGGCTGTAGTTCTCAATGCCCTGGCAGAATCCCATTTCGCGCATCATTTCGAGATCATAATCTGTGCGCTGCTTGATGCGCTGGGCTTCAAGGAACTTCGACTCTCTCTCAAACTCCGCCACCCGGGCCTCCATTTCCTCGCGGATGGTGGTCTGCGCGGCCTTCAGCTTTTCCGCTGCAGTCACAAACTGCTTGGCCGGATAAAATGTGAACAGTGGTTCCACCGCGATGGTATTGCCCGTGAGCGGATCAAACCGGCTGATACGGTCGATCTCATCACCGAAAAACTCCACGCGGATGGCCTCGCTCTCCATGGTCGCCGGCCAGACCTCCACGACGTCGCCGCGTGCCCGGAATTTACCACGCTGAAAGGCAATGTCATTCCGGTCATAGAGCAAATCCACGAGGCGGTTAAGGAAAAAATCCCGGTCCATGGTCAGGCCGGTGCGCACCGGAAACATAGCCTGGGCATAGTCTTCCGGCGAGCCCAGACCATATATGCAACTGACGCTGGCGACGACGATGGCGTCATCCCTTGTCAGGAGCGAGGCGATGGTGCTGAGCCGGAGCCGCTCAATCTCCTCGTTGATGCTGGAATCCTTTTCTATGAAGGTATCGCTGCGGGGGATGTAGGCTTCGGGCTGGTAGTAGTCGAAGTAGCTGACGAAATACTCGACGGCATTGTGCGGGAAAAACTGTTTCAGTTCGGAATAGAGCTGCGCGGCCAGCGTTTTGTTATGGCTCATGACCAGCGAAGGTTTTCCCATGCCTGTGATGATGTTAGCCATCGTGAAGGTCTTGCCCGACCCCGTGACGCCCAGCAGGGTCTGGTGCCGGTTGCCGGCCCGGAGTGAACGCAGGAGCTTGCCGATGGCTTGCTCCTGATCGCCGCCCGGCGGATAGGGAGACTGGATTTTGAAAACGGACACGGACGTTCAGTGCCTCACATTCCCGCCCGTGCCACCGGCTTCCTGCATGAGGTGGAGAAAGATCTCTTCAAGCTCCCGTCCGGTGGCACCGCCACGGAGTTCATGCATGGTGCCCAGTGCCACCAGCTTACCCTGATGCACGATGCCGATGCGGTCAGCGAGTTCCTCTGCGATATTTAGCAGGTGGGTGGACATGAAAACGGTGACCCCGGCGCGGCTGCGGCGCTTCAATTCCTCCTTCACCACCCGCATATGCAACGGGTCGAGGCCGATCATGGGCTCGTCGATGATGATGACCTGCGGATCATGGAGCAAGGCCGCGGCGATGGCCAGCCTCTGCCGCGTGCCGTGACTGAGGTGCTCGATGGTTTCCCCGGCGTATGGCCCTAGGGCAAACTGCTCGAACAACTGCCCCGTCAACCGCCGCGCTTTGGCGGGCTCCACGGCGTAGATATCGGCGATGAATTCCATAAACTCGACAGCGGAAAGCTTGTCATAAAAAACAGCGACATCCGGGACGAAACCCAGGGTGGATTTTGCGGCCCGGGCGTCATTCTGGACATGGTGTCCACACAGCCACGCGTCGCCGGAAGTGGGCTTCAGCAGCCCGGTCAGCAGCTTGATGGTTGTGGTCTTGCCGGCGGCATTGGCACCAAGAAAGGCGAAAAACTCCCCCTGCTCCACATCAAGGGTGAGCGCGTCCAGCGCGCAAAGCCCGCCATAGTGCATGCTGAGTTCTCTGGTCCGGATCATGTGTTATAAGCTGCTGGCTGATTTGGTGACGTCGAGCACGTCCGGCAGGGTAACGCCGGGCAGGCGCACGGATTGATTCAGGCACTGAAGCCCCAGCGGGGTGTCGATGCGCAGGATGTCACCGGTGCTGTCAAAGAATATCTTGAAACTGCGCTCTGCGGTGCCTGCCTTGAGCATCACGCCGTCAAATGATCTCTCCCCCGCCTCCATGCGTCCGGACCTTGCCGATACGCTGGTGTTCACCCCGCTTTCTGCGGAGGACGCGAGGATGGAGTCCAGGTTCATACCAGCGCCGGAGAGCACCAGATTGAGCAGCGATTTAATGGCCGGATCAGGCTCCTCACCGGCGGCTGCGGAAAACAGTATAGCCTTGTCTTTCTCCAGTAGAATCGAGGGCCACTTGCTTTTCTCCACCGGCTCAAGTTTCAGATGGTAGTCCCCTCCTGAAATCCGCATCCGGATTTCCAGCATGATCTCTAGTAATTCACCTCCCGGTGTGAGCAAAAATTTCCCGTTCAGCCGGACTGGATGGGCATCGCTTTGATCCCGGCTGGTTGCGAACAGCCCGTTAAAG
>JAYVJI010000690.1:0-2659 GCA_043769435.1 Verrucomicrobiota bacterium | reverse complement strand
GGCACGCCCACGCTCGTGATCGCCCGCACCGACGCCGAAGCGGCCGACCTGGTGACCAGCGACGTGGACCCGATCGACAAGCCCTTCATGACCGGCGAGGGCTGCGTCCCTCAGTTATTGTACTGGCCGGAGGGTCAGGAGGCAGCGCCGGCGTGGCGGGCGACTGCTGTTGAACATTCCAGCGCGCAGAGGCCCGGTAAGATTCCCGCGCAGGCCATGCTTTGCCGTTTGCGCCGGGCGGGATCGCGGCATTCATCAGGCGGATACTTTAACTGCCTGTCGTGCCCAATTCCGCTCAAAATCAAATCCTGACTGCCCCGGAGATCGATGCCCGCATCCACCGCCTTGCCTTCCAGATTCTGGAGGACCATCTGCGCACGGATTTTCTACTCATCGGCATTCACAAACGCGGAGTCCCACTGGCTCGCCGCATCGCTAAGGTGCTGGAAACGGAACGCCCGGGGCTACCGGTGGGCACCCTAGACATTACGCTCTATCACGACGACCCCCGGAACGTGGACGTGAGCGCGGGCATGGAAGCGTCTCACATTCCCGGCGACCTCAGCGGGCGTTCTGTTATCCTTATCGACGATGTGCTCTTCACCGGTCGCACCATCCGGGCCGCTATTGATGCACTCATGGATTTTGGAAGGCCTGCCCGCATCCGCCTGGCTTGCCTCGTGGACCGGGGGCACCGTGAGCTGCCTATTCAGCCCGACTATTGTGGCCTAGTCCGGCACACCGGTCCGGGCGAATACCTCCGGGTCCTCTTGCGTGAAGCGGACGGGCACGATGGACTCTATCTGGTAACCAAAAAAGACGATCCCATATGACCCGCCGTAAAGACTTTCTCGACATCGAGTCACTGTCAGTCGCAGAGATCGAGCATTTGCTGGACAATGCGAAACCATTCAAGGAAATGCTGCGCCGCTCGGTCAAGAAGGTGCCTCCGCTGCGCGGCAGACACGTCCTGACCCTGTTCTATGAGCCCAGCACGCGCACGCGGTCATCATTTGAAATCGCCGCCAAGCGACTCAGTGCAGACGTGACCAACTTCACGGTATCCACTTCGTCTGTGGTGAAAGGGGAGACCATCATAGACACCATCGACACGATGCAGTCCATGCAGGTGGACTACATCATCGTGCGCCATGGCAGCAGTGGCGTGCCTAACCTCATCGCCCGCCACAGCCAGGCCAGCGTGGTGAATGCCGGTGACGGAAACCATGCCCACCCGACCCAGGGCTTGCTGGATGCCTTCACTATGCGGGAAGTTCATCCCGTGCTGCGTGGAAAGCGGGTCGTGATCCTGGGGGACATCCTCCACAGCCGGGTGGCCCGGAGCACCAGCACCATCCTGCGTAAACTGGGCGTGGAGGTGGCAGTATTCGGCCCGGGACCGCTGATCCCGGATGACCGCCACGGCGACCTTCAGGCATTCCACACGTTTGAGCAGGTCCTCGACTGGAAGCCGGATGTCATCTACCTGCTGCGCATCCAGATGGAGCGGCAAAAGGATCAGTTCTTCCCCAGCCTGCATGAGTATCACCGGCTCTATGGCGTGACAGATGACCGGCTCAAAATTATCCGCCAGCGGGGGATCCACATCATGCATCCCGGCCCGGTGAACCGGGGCGTGGAGTTGGTGGACGGAGTCATGAACTATGAAAAGACGCTGATCAATCAGCAGGTGGAAAACGGAATCGCTTGCCGCATGAGCGTCCTGCACTGGCTCCAGCCCGGAACCTTACAACGTGAAATGGACTGATGAGCGATCCCAATGCTCGTAGCTTCAGCGTGTCCAGCGATGCCTACGCCGCATTCCGTCCGGAGTATCCTGCTGAGTGGATGGACTGGCTGGCCGGGCTTTGCGGCAGCCATGATCTCGCATGGGACTGTGGCTGTGGAAACGGCCAGGCCACGCGCCAACTGGCCTCGCGGTTTGCTAGGGTCATCGCCACTGATGTTAGTGCGGAACAGATCGCGGCTGCCACGCCTCAGCCCGGAGTGGAGTATCGCGTAGCCTCCGCAGAGGCGGCATCGCTCGCGCCAGAGAGCTTGGATCTTGTTATCGCCGCGCAGGCATTCCACTGGTTCGATGCGGCCCGTTTTTACGCGTCCGCCGCCAGCGCCCTGCGGCCCGGCGGCGTGCTCGCGATTTTCGGGTATGGATTCCTCCGGATCAATCCGCAGGTGGATGGACTGCTGCAGCGATTTCTGCTCACTGTCATTGATCCCTTTTGGGCACCGGGGAACCGGCTTGTCATCAATGGATACCGCGATGTGGTCCTGCCGTTCCCGGAGATCGTGGCACCTCCTGCCGCCATCATGGAGCATTGGTCACTCGACCGGCTGTTGGCCTACTGCGGCACGTGGTCAGCGGTCAAAAGAATGCAGCAGGAAACAGGTCGACATGCCCTCGACGCAGCAAGGCCGGCATTGAGTGAGGCATGGGGCATCGGGGAGCAGCAGGTGACCATGCCGCTGGTTGCCAGAGTCTGCCGGAAGCCCTAATGGACCCGGCCAGAAATAAAGCAGCCAAAGCCTGCGCCGGAATTTTGACGGCTGACCAAGCGCGGTGAGGGAGCATAGCCACAATGATCTGTATTAAAAACGATTTTATGAACCACGTATAGCAGGGATTTTCTCGGATACCCAA
>JAYVJI010000689.1:0-6475 GCA_043769435.1 Verrucomicrobiota bacterium | reverse complement strand
CAGCTCCAGCTCCAGCTCCAGCCCCAGCTGCACCTCCGGCTCCGGCCGTATTATCCGCTGGAGATCTTTCCGGTATATCCCCCGATGACAGGAACATGGGGATGCTCTGCCACTTGCTGGGACTTGCGGGCTGTGTCTTTCCCTTCGGGGGTATCATAGGGCCACTGGTGATGTGGTTGGTGCAAAAGGACAAGAGTGCCTATGTGGACTACCATGGGAAAGAGGCGCTTAACTTCCAAATTACGGTGGCTATCGCGACCGCCTGTTGCCTTGCCACCTTTTTTCTGATCGTGCCCCTTGGGTTGGCACTATTGGTCACCATCGCCGGGTTTGTGTTTTCCGTCATCGGGGCGTTAAAAGCAAGGGATGGGATCTATTACCGCTATCCGTTGACCCTCCGCCTGCTCAGTTAGCCACCGTGCTTCCTGGCATTCCTAGCATTCCTAGCAGGTGGATGGAGGGCAATCCTTGACACACCCTCGGTTTCCCTGCATATTCACGAATATGCGCTTTTGCCTGCTAACTGCCGTCGTCCTTTTTTCAACATTTCCTGCCGTTTCCAGTCAGGAAAACGGTGCCGGAGCCCCGTCTGCCCCGTCTGCCACGGCTGGCGGTTTTCAAGCGGAGACGGTCAACCTAGGCGATGAGAGCTTCGCTTTCCAACTGCTGAAGCCGGCCACGGTGGAAGCGGGGAAACGCTATCCGGTGGTGCTTTTTCTCCACGGCTCCGGGGAACGGGGAACGGATAACAAGGCCCAGTTGAAGCACTTTGCCGGCAGGATGGCCACACCGGAAATGCAGGCGAAATACCCGTGCTATCTGATCGCTGTCCAGTGCCTGCCGGACCAGAAGTGGAATGAGGTGGACTGGAATTCGCGGGTGGCGCTCATCATGGCACCAAAGCCTAACCAGATGCAGGACTATGCGATGGCCGCGCTGGAGAAAGTAAAAGCGAGTCACGCTGTGGACCCTGCGCGGATCATCCTCACCGGTCTCAGCATGGGCGGCTACGGCGCGTGGGAATTATCCATGCGTCATCCAGATCTGTTCTGCTGTGTGGCCCCTGTGTGTGGAGGAGGAGACGACAGTAAGGCGGCCTTGATCAAAGACATCCCCGTCTGGGCATGGCATGGATCCTTGGACGAGGCAGTGCCCGTCGAAAGATCCCGCACCATGGTCGCCGCCATCAAGGCAGCAGGCGGGAAGCAAGTCAAATACACAGAATTGGAGGGCGTGGGTCACGATTCATGGACCACTGCCTACACGCCGGCCAGTGGCCTGCTGGACTGGATGTTTGCTCAGAAAAAAGTCACTGCATCCGGAGCTTCAGTCAAGGCCGCGAAGCCTTGAGCCATCAGGCGTCCTGGCGGGTCCACCCGCCGTCCCAGGATCTCAGCTCACAGGGGTGAAACTGCTGCTTGTAACCCATGGAGGGACTGCCCGGTACGTAATAGCCGAGATAGAGCCACTTTTTTCCCAGACGCTGCGCATGGAGAAAACTCTGCAGAACCGCGAACAGCCCTACACTGCGGCGCCACTCCGAGGGCTCGTGAAAATGCGTCACCGCCGTCATGAGATCCACGTCATTGTCAGCCATAAGGACCGCGAGCAGCCTGCCGCCGTCCCAGACTGTAATCTCCGTCATGGGCACAGGTCCATTGATAAATTCCTGGATGTATCCTGACTCCGTGTGGTTAGTCTCATGCCAGCCGCGCAGCACGCGCTGAGCGAGCCGGTAGCGGTTATACAGCGCAAGGCGATCAGCGCTGAAAACCGGTGGCGTCTCTACTTTCACCTCCAGATGACTGAGGCGGCGGAGCAGACGGCGGTGGGTCCGGTTGGGGCGCCACTCATCCAGCGGCACCCGCATGGAATAACACATCCGGCACCAGTGGCAGAGCGGGCGCTGAAGATGGGAGCCGAACTTGAACCAGCCTTCCGAGAGCTTCCCGGTGTAGTCACCCGGCGCCATTTCTCCTATCCGCGCGTATTGCATGCAGGCGAGCTGTCCGCTAAGGTAGGAACAGGCATCAGGACCGGTGGTGATGATTTGGAGAATTTGCAAAGCTAGGGGGAACCCCCGTCCATGGCAGCAAATCGCCGGGACGCAATACAACATCAGCCACAATCCAGCGGCGGAATCCGGTGCGTCCTTGCGTTGCAAGCCGCGTCCTCGCAGTCCTTTCACTCACAGTTTGTGGGACAGGGAGCTTGGTAAACTAAGTCATAATTGCCCACCGCTCGGAGCTGGCACGGGGGGGAGTTTAAAATGTCGACGCGACCACTCTTTGCACATCGATGAATTCCAGAACTTCCGCATCGATTCCTTCGCCAGTATTCTCGCCGAACCCCGCGAATACTGCCTTTGCCTCACCCTGAGCAGGAAGTCCCGCACAACAAAAAGCCGCCAGACATGATGGACATGTCCGGCGGCGCGGTGGCCTTGTCAGAGCGTGTATCCAGTCCGTATCAGATCAGGCACCGGCCCTGGCCGCGTCACTCTTCAAGTCGCTGTACATCTGGTAAGCTTGATCCACGGTGAATCCTTCATGCACGATGCCGCGGACGGCCCGGATCATCGGGATCGGGGCATCGCTCTGGAAGATATTCCGCCCCATGTCCACGCCGTTCGCTCCCTGCGCGATGGCATTCCATGCCATCTGCATGGCTTCACGCTCAGGCAGCTTTTTCCCGCCGGCGATCACGATGGGCACCGGGCAGCAGCTCGTGACGGTCTCAAACTCCGTCTCCGTGTAGTAGCATTTCAGAATGTGTGCGCCCAGTTCCGCCATGATGCGGGTGGCCAGGCGAAAATATTGCGCGTTCCGGGCCATGGCACGGCCCACTGCGGTGACGCCCATAACGGCGATGCCATAGCGATTAGCCTGGTCGATGAGGTCAGTCAGATTCTTGATCGTCTGGCGCTCATGCTCGCTGCCGATGAAGACCTGGACCGCCAGCACGCTGGCATTCAGGCGGACGGCTTCCTCTATGCTGCAGGCGATGCTTTCATTGCTCAATGGCTCATAGCCCGGGTGGCCAAGCTTGATAGGCTGACCATTGAAGGAGCCTTCCCATTCGCCCATGGGGCTGACCATGGAGGTCCCGCCACTGGCACGCAGGGCGATGGCTTTCTGAGTGCTCGCGGGGATGATGCTGCGCTGGATGCCGCGGGTGAGCATGAGGCAGTCACAGTAGGGCTCCAGCGGGAGGATGGTCTGATCCGGGCGCTCCAAGCCTGTCGTCGGCCCCTGGAAATACCCGTGGTCAAATGCCAGCATGAGGGTGTTGCCGCTCTTCGGGTTGAATACCCGGGAGAGCCGGTTCTTCAGTCCCCAGTCATACTGATGACTGCCTTTCAGGAAGAAGCCCGGGCTCTGCTGAGGGACGCCGGTGAAGAATTCCTTGCTCTTGGTGATGCCTTCGATGTCTGCCATGATAATAATGTGTTAGTTTGATTTGTGTTGTCGGTTGTGGAAAAAATACCAAAGTCACCAGCGGATGACGGAAGCGGCCCAAGCAAATCCAGCGCCGAAGGCGACGAGCAGCACCGCATCACCTTTTTTGATCGCACCGCTGCGGACAGCCTCGTCCAGAGCGATGGCTATAGCGGCGCTGCTGGTGTTGCCATACTTGTGAAGGTTCAAAAAGGCACGCTCCGGAGGCAGTCCCAGACGTTCCCGGATGGCATCCACGATGCGGATATTCGCCTGGTGTGGAATGATCATCGCGATGTCCGCAGCCGTGAGTCCGGCCCTAGCTATGGCTGCCTCGCAGGCCTCGCAGGTATGTTTGACCGCCGCCTTAAAGACCTCCCGGCCCATCATGCTAATGGTATTGAGCCGCTGATCTGCGTTTTCCGGAGTGATAGGGATGGCACTGCCGCCGCCGGGCACACTGAGGATGTCCGTCAGCCGGCCATCGCTGGCCATGATGCTGCTGAGCAGGCCGGACGGATCACCGTCGCCGGCATCCTTTCTTGTTAGAATGGCCGCCCCTGCGCCATCGCCAAAGAGCACGCAAGTATTGCGGTCCGTCCAGTTCACGATCCCGCTGAGCTTATCTGCACCGATGATCAGCGCGGTCTGCCGGTTACCGCTGTTGATGAAATGCCGTGCCACTTGCATAGCATACAGAAACCCGGCACACGCGGCACTAATATCAAACGCCACAGCCCTGACAGCGCCGATGTTCCGCTGCACGTAACAAGCGGTGCTGGGAAAAAATGTGTCCGGCGTTATCGTCCCTACGATGATGAGGTCAATGTCATCCGCAGTCACTCCGGCGGCCTCCATAGCCCGCTCTGCGGCCTTGGTGGCCATGTGGCTGGTAGCCTCATCCGGTGCCGCGATGCGCCGCTCGCTGATGCCCGTGCGGGACATGATCCACTCATCCGTCGTGGCCACCAGCGCTTCCAGATCAGCATTCGACAGCACCCGTTCCGGCACGTAACTGCCGGTACCGGTTATTTTCATTATGCAGGGAATGGTGGATTGCTGAGAGTGGCTCATGCGTTGGGTGGAAAACAGGCGGGGAATCTCAGGGAAAAGCGCGTCCGCCCCGGTAAGCAAGAGGGAGTAGCGCCCTCCTGTGGAAGAAATATTTTCCCGTGAATACCCCACAGGGGTTTCCGTCATAGATAAACACCTGCGCCTATTCCCATGTCCAACAGATCCCGCCTTTTCACCCTATGCCTCGCCTGCGGCCTCATTCCTGCCACCGGCGTCTACTTCTATATGGATCATACCCGCCCGGTGGCAGGCTATGCACTCGCCGCCGCGCCGGCCCCCCTGCCGGAGCGGCTTCCCCGCAGGGAAAAAGCCCCGTTGATCTCCGGCACAGAAAAACCAGCACCGGTAGTGGCACCAGCAGCCACAGCCCCTGAGCCCCCTCCCGTGATGCCGGAACCGCCAGCGGTCTCCCCCATCACACCGGAGATGGAAGCCGAGTGGGCCAGAGCGGCAGAGGCCGCTGCCCTTGCACGGCAGGCTCAGGAGGAAGCCAAAACCCATCAGGAAAACTACCTCCGTCAGCTGCGGGAGGAGTCCGCTGCTTTTGAGGCAAAAAAGAAACGAGAGCTGGCAGGCCGGCGCCGCAAGTCTGAGCTGGCGCGTATGGAGCGCGAGGAAATGGAAAGACTCCAGCGCGCACGGGAGTTTCAGCTTCAATGGGAGGCAGAGGAACGCCTGCGTCAAGAGGCCTGCGAACTGGCGGAACGCCGCAGGATAGCCGCACAACGGCAACGGGAGGAACACGAGCGATGCCTCGCCATAGAGGCAGAACGCAGATCACAGGAGGCCGCCATGCACAAGGCCCGGGAGCAGGAGGCCCGGCAGCACGAGCACGAGACCGCCAAAGCACGCCGCGACCGGGAACAGACTGAGCTTCGTGAAGCACAAATCGAGCGCGAGCGCGCCGCAATAGAACGGGAACTCGCCGCTCGGCAAGCCAGGGAAGCGGAGGCCCGCCGCTTGGAACTCGCAGAAGCCCAGACTGCCCGGGACATGGCATCACGCGCGGAACGCCAAGACCGCACCAACCGCGAGAGCCGCCAGAAAGAGGAACGTGAAGAACCCAGCCGCAACAGGGCGGAAATCGAAGCTGCCCGGGAAGCCACCGCTCAGCGCGACAAGTCCGCCGCCCAAAAGGCCCGGGCGGAAGCAGAAGCCACCGCCCAAGCCCGCCAGCAGGAGGCCACCGACCGCCAGCAGGCCATGGCCCAGGCGCGTCAGGATAAGGAACAGGCCGACTCAGCCCGGAGGGAAGCCGCCGCCCAGCAAGCAAGTCAGGCAGCTGAGCGAGCAGCTGAGGCTAAGAAAATGAGCGAGGAAAACCGCCAAGGACAAGCCACTCGCGAACAGGCTGACAAAGCAGAAGCCATCTCCAGAAGGACTGCAGAGCAACAGGCAGAAATGGCACAGGCGCGCCAAGCCCAGGAAGAGGCCGCCCGCCGCGAAGAACAACAACGCCAAGCCCAAGAAGAGGCCGCCCGCCGCGAAGAACAACAACGCCAAGCCCAGGAAGAGGTCGCCCGCCGCGAGGAGCAACAACGCCAAGCCCAGGAAGAAGCCGCCCGCCGCGAGGAGCAACGAAGAGCCGAAGAAGAATCCCGCCGGGAAGAGCAAAGGAGGCGCGAACAACAAGAGGCCGAGCAGGAACGCAAACAGCGTGAAGAACAGGAAAAAGCGGAGCGCGACAAGCAGAAATAGTTTTCCGACGACTGGCTGAGCCCTGGTATCCGATTCCCAAACCCTCCGGGGGTTATCAGCTAGTAGCAGGTCATTGAGTGGGGTGTCGAAAAAATAGCCATGAACGGGTTATGCGTTCCTGCACATTTTTGGAGGGGGGGGTGACCGGTTAGCCTCCTGACTAACTCGCGTGCAATCATTTCATTACCAACGGCTCGATTCTTCACGGATTACTCCTTGTTCCACAACCAAACGGGCGCGGGTTCTTCGCTAAAAGGCAAAATGGA
>JAYVJI010000688.1:0-7928 GCA_043769435.1 Verrucomicrobiota bacterium | reverse complement strand
GTCATCTTGACCGCTGCTCATCGCGGTCGAGACGACCGCGAGCCGCCACAGCCAAGATGGCCGTGTTCCGCTACATCACGGCGCGGTCACCCCCAACCGCAGCGCTACAGCGGCGGACCTCATCAAGTCAGTCATAGCTTTGAGTAGTTAGTTAGGTATTCTGGTATGCAAAATACGGGAACGTGAAGATGATGGTAGGTGCAGTAGTCGATCAACTCTTTCTATAAGACAGGATTGGCGAGATGAGTGCAGTTCCAAGTGAGCAGATAGTCACCTTCTGGTGTGACGCCATTGGCTCTTGGCTGCTGGGGTGAGCGGCCAAGTAACTCGGAATTGTGGTCTCGGTGTAAACCGTCTGCACAAGCCCAAGGGTATGCACCACCCGTCACTTGTGAAGGGAGCGAGCTGCGGCTTTAGGCTGCTTTTGTAGCAGGGGACCCCGCGGATTTCTTTGCCTTTCTTTTTGCGCATGCCCAGGCTGCGGCGCTGCACTTGGTTGAGCAGCTGGACGTGCTGGACGATGCCGTTGAGGGCGTGGGCTTCGCTGAGTTGATGGATGCAATGCCCACACCATTTTCTGGGGGCTCGTTCCTCGCGAACCCCCGGCTAATCACAGGTCACCCCTCCGGGGTGCAGTTAGGGGGAGTGCTGAGCAAGTTTGGTTGAAATTTTAACTGAAAAGCAAATCAAGGCTCGCAAATTATAGTAATTATAGTAAATTTAAGTATGCCCGTGTCCAGATTATTTTCGTTGCTTCCGTTATTCGTGGTGTTGAACCGCCCGTTGATGGGTCAGGTGACATACCTTTCCGATTGGGATCCTCCAGCGCGACCGGCCCCCGGGTTGCGGCGGGCTCCAGCGCTTGTTCCTGTAGTGGCGCGGGTGCCTGTGGCGAAGCGGGCGCCTGTTTATCAGCCTGCGGTGCAGATGCACAGCCGTGTGCAGGCCCCAGTGCAGCGGGGGGCGGTGGTCCCGGCACCGCAACGGATGAAGGCTGTTCTGGCAGATTGCTGGCGGATTTCACGCATGGGGCTGACCTATAAGTTTGGTAGTATGGATCCCGCCAACGGTGGGCTTGATTGCTCTGGCACGGTAAAGCACGTTTTGGAGCGCAATGGCTGGGTCAAATCACCCCGGACGGCCAGCGAACAGTATCTCTGGCTGCGGCACAACGGGAGTCTGCACGAGACATCCGGCGGAGCCAGTGCGGTGCGCATTTTCAGTAATCTCAAGCCCGGCGATCTCCTATTCTGGCGGGGAACATATGTGACCAATCGCTACCCGGATGTCAGCCACGTGATGATTTATCTCGGTCGAGATGTCCGCACAGGAATGCATCAGATGTTTGGCGCCAGCAGCAGCAAGCGCCGGGGGCTGCATGGCTCAGCGGTGGATGTTTATGAGTTCAATCCCGTCAAACCGGGCCGGAGTGAATTCATCGGTTACGGCACAGTGCCGGGAGCGGGGCGTTAGTTAGAGATTCGAGATTCGGTTGTGCCGGATCTGCCGGATCTGCCGGGAATTTCCGCGCCCAACTCCCGTTTCTGGGCTAAACAACCGGCGGGGCAGGGGGCCTGACCTGTTTTCAGGAGATTGGAAATAGCAGTCGTATCAGAGTCGGCGACAATGCTAGGCGTGACTTGATTTGATAGCCGCCACATCATCCGCCAAGTCTTCCACGCAGTAGAAAGGGAGTTGCAGGGAATTAATTCAATTAATTCGGGAATGTGCCGGAATTTGGAAGGGAAGTGGCAAGCTGTGAGCATCCAAGCAGCTAGCAGCTGTGAGCTGCTCGCTCAAAAAGTTCTTGCAGTGGGCAGAACGCGGGGCACTGGGAACAAGCATGTCCGAATTCCGCACCGTCTCCACCAGCCAGCATCATTCCCTCATCGCCTCGGCTTACCTTCATCGCGGATTCAACCCGGCGGAAGCGGAGGATGCAGCGAGATTTTGTGACATGGCCAGCCTTCACGGGATCCGGACTCATAATGGGATAAAGGCGCTGCATCTCGATGATCACTTCGGGTCCAAAGCCGGCGGCTGTGTCCCTGGCGCCAGTATCGAGGATATTCCCACGCGCTTCGCTGCCTCCAAAATTTGGAACGCCAACCGCAAACTGGGACAGAGCACAGCATTTGCCGCTGTAGAAGAAGCTATACGCCTGGCGGACCAGTATGGCGTGGGTCAGGTCAGCGTGGACCACGCCTTTCATTACTTGTGGGGGGGCGGCTATGTGATGGACGCCGCCAGCCGTGGCTACATTGCCTATACTAACTGCACCGCAGCCCTCGCGGAAGTGGTCCCATTCGGCGGCAGGTTCCCCACTCTGGGAACGAACCCCCACAGCTGGGGTTTTCCCACCACAGGGGCTCTTGGCTACCCCATCGTCATCGATTGGGCCACCAGTACCGTCGCTATGGGAAGAGTGCAGCAACTAAAACGGGAAGGGAAGCCGCTTCCACCTAACGCCGCCGTGGATGCAGAGGGGCAGCCTACTACGGACCCGGAAAAAGTAGCCGCGCTCGTCCCCTTTGGCGCACATAAAGGATTTGGGCTCTCGCTCATGAACGAACTCGTGGCCGCCTTCATAGGTGGCTCGCTGCCTACCCTGCGGAGCCGCACCGCTCCCGACGGTGAGAAGCGCACCTGTTGCTTCTATTTTCAGGTAATTCACCCTGAGGCGCTTAGCAGCGGACTCTTTGCCAAAGGCCGCGATCAGGAAGCAAATCTCAAAGCAGTGCTCCAGGATGTGTTTGGTCATGGGAATGAAAACTGCACTCTCCCTGGGCAACCGGAAGCCCTTGCGGCGGCGGCATCGGCGAAAGCAGGCGGATTGCTCTTCACGGATGCAGAAATAGCGGAATTCAATGAGATAGCCGCCGGGTGCGGACACGCTCCATTGCAGCCCCTCCGCTGATAATATCACTCCACTTCACTCCTCAACCGTAGTTCCCCCAACGTCTTCCACCATGACCGCTGCGCCGCTTCTTTTCATCGCTTTGCTTTTATCGCTCTCATCTGCTGGCGCAGTAGACTTCGCCAAAGACATCAAGCCGATACTCAAATCTCACTGCTACGAATGTCACAGTGAATCCGCAGGCAAAGAAAAAGCCGGTTATGTCTTCGACAATTTAGAGCGCTTCAAAAGCGACATCGGCCCCAAGGGCCAGATAGTTCCCGGAGATGCCGCACGCAGCAACTTTCTGGAATTGCTCACGCGGGACAAGGACCCCATGCCGCCCTCCGGCAAGGCACGGCTAAGCCCGAAGGAAATAAAGCTGATCCGCGAATGGATAGAAGCCGGTGCCCTGCTGGAAAGCGGAGGCAAATCCCCCTCCGGTAAGGAGGCAGGCAGCAAACTCGCCCCCCGTAAAGCCGTGCCGTCGGCAGCCCCTCTCCTGGACTGGACTTCCACTGACGGCAAAATCATCAAAGCTGGATTTGTTAGACTCAACACAGATTCAGTCGTCATCAAAACAGACGCTGGTAAAATGTTCAAGGTGCCACTGGCAAGGCTTTCACCGGAAAGTCAGGAGCAGGCCAAAAAATCAGCCATGGAAGCTGAAAAGGCCAAGTAACCATCCACGCTCCGTAGAATGATGCTCAGCAGAGGAAAGCTGGATTTTTCCAGTAAAACCGCGAAAGCACCGCGTCGAAGGCCCGTTTTTTATGACGCATTACTTTCCATTTACCGCTAAGGATTGAAGAGATTGGCCGCTTCTTCTGCATGATCGGTTTAACCAGTTATCTTTCTTCTATGTCAAAATTGGATTTGACTACGCCCGATTGTTACCATTATATTCCGAGACAATGGTGGGTTCGGCCCGTGGTCCAATCAGGCGATCAGTGATGCCGCTCACCAAAAACAAACACTATGACTGAATCAATAGACAATCAAATCGCAAAACTTGAGACTGAGCTTTCCCGGCTTCGCACCCTCAAAGCAACTGACCTCCGCGCGCAACTCGCCCAGTTGGAGAGCCAGATCCAAGGCAAAAGCACCGCGCCAGCCACAAGCACCGCGCCAGCCGCAGCCGAGGCTCCTGTGAAACGCGGACGTGGCCGCGCCAAGAAGGCCTCTTGGGTCGACGCCCCCGCCGCACCGGCAGCCAAGGCAACCCGCGCCCCTAAGACCAACCGCCGCGGCCGCCGTCCTGGCCCCCGCACCAATGATACGGAAGCCCTAGAGACCCTGCTTTCTGCTGTGCGGTCCACCGGCAGTGAAGGAACTTCCGCTCGCGCCATCTCCGATGTCAGCGGCATCTTCTACCCAAGGGTAAACGGCCTGCTCAAGAAGCATAAAGACAAGTTCAAGAGGACAGGGTCAGGAAAGTGGACGCGCTACACCATCAAGTAAGCCCGCAAACCGCCTCAATTACATTTAGCACCGGTGAAATTCACCGGTGCTTTTTTGTACGTTTTTGGCTCTGCATCGAATTCTCTAGTACCCGCACTACCCGCACTACCCGCCGCTGAGCTGTGCGCTTCCGGTATCAGGATTTCCTGATCTCATCAACCACCGGCACTCCCTTGGCGTCGATCGTTACTTTCATTTGAAACTGCTGGCCGGTCTGGATAGTGACACTGCTGAAACGCGCTGGAACCAGCACACCGATAGGCTCTATCGCGCTGGAGGATTCATCTTTAACATCCATGGCAAACAGCCTCGAGCTGTCTTTCCCATAGCTCTCAAGAGATGTTATGGTGCCCGTCACGAGGTATTGATTTCCCCGCATACTCATGTGGTTCCGCAGGTATTCTGACACACTGAACTGATTACCGGTAAGCCCAGTTTCGCTTTTTCTGGAGAAGGCAAAAATACCGCCGCCCCCCAACAGGAGAACAGAAGCGGCACTGATGATGTGAACTGGTCGGAGACCGGAGCGGCGGCGGGCCATGTGAATAAAAGGCTTAGGGTGAAGGCGGGTTGTCCTATCATGCGCCTCACCCGGCAGATGTCCAAAAGAATTTTCGGATAACCTGAAATAACATGCGGTGAGTGCCCACCACCGCCAGCCAACCTCATTCTGGAACTGCCAACCACGAGTGCCGCCAACGGATTCGTAAAACTTAGGGCAGCTCACACAGCGAGGCCAATGGGTGCTATTTGGTTTCGAAAAATGTTCTGACATCAATTCCAGCAGTGGAGAAATGGTATTCCCTCAAGGACTTGCCGGGAGGATTTATTCATGGAGGAGCTCTCCTTATCCCGGCGATCCGAAACCCTCGCCCGAAAAATAGGGGGTAGCCGGCGTTAGACAATTGTGAAGTCATCAGATTGCATCCTGCTGAACCATGAGTAGGTTGGCCGGATGCACCGCCGTCCGTTTTTCCTTTTTGCCTCTCTCTTCATCCCCGCATGCAGCCCTGAGTCAGGACCGCAGCTCGTTGTGGGCATGGACCTCACCTACCCGCCGTTCGAGTATAAGAATCAGGCGGGTGAGCCTGAGGGGGTAGACGTGGATATTGCCAAGGCGCTGTCGCTTGAGCTGGGCCTCACGCTTAAGATCGAATCACTGCCCTTCGAAGGTCTGATCCCTGCGCTGCAGAGCGGTAAGATAGATATCGCCATATCCGCCATGACCGCCACGCCAGAGCGGGCAAAATCGATTGATTTCTCTGATCCCTATGCCCAGACCGGTATCTGTCTGCTGGTGGGAAAAAATTCGCCCGTGCAGTCCGGAGAGGATCTGGGGAAGCCCGGTATAGTCCTGACAGCCAAGCTGGCGACGACAGGTGAGACTTATGCCCGCCAAAAATTCCCCGGCCAAAAGCTGACGGTGCTTGATGACGAGGTTTCTTGCGTCAGGGAAGTAGTGCAGGGCACCGCAGACGCCTTCATTTATGACCAGCTTTCCATCTACAGTCACTACAAGCGCAACGAAGCCACCACCCGCGCCCTGCTTCATCCCCTCAAGCAGGAAAGCTGGGCGGTAGGCATCAAGAAAGGCAACGATACTATGCGACTCCAGGTCAATGCCTTCCTGAAGAAATTCCGTGAGGCCAAAGGCTTGGAAAAGCTGGGTGAAAAGTACCTCAGCGAAGAAAAGAAAGTATTGGAATCAATGAACATTCCCTTTATCCTCCAATGATGGAAACGCCTGCCCGCAGCCGTGCCCTAGCCCTGATGTGCCTCTATCTGGCTGCCGTGCTGGCCCTTGGAGCGGCACTCGCACCATTGCTCTATAAAGGGGGGCACTGGCTGGCGGAAATCATCGTCAGCTTCCGCCAGCAGCAAACGCCGGTCATAGGCTGGGTCGGTGACAAGCTTGGAAGCTCCGACTTCGGCAGATATTTCAGCAGGGCCTTTCTCATCTCCGCGCTCGGTCTCCTCTGGCCGTTTCTCAAGTGGATGGGGGTGACCAGCGGTGGCCTGGGCCTCCAGCCCAATGCCACCCGGGGCCGCCACTTTTTGACCGGCTTCGCCACTGCCGCAGGATTACTGCTCGCCATGGGCATCGTGTTCGTGCTCATGGGAGCCTATAGGTGGAACCCTAAGGCAGACATCGCGGCCAGCCTGACCAGAGCGGTCTGCACCTGCCTGGTCGTGGCGACTCTGGAGGAATGGCTCTTTCGCGGAGTCTTCCTCGGTCTTGCGCTCCGTGCCGCGCCCGCATGGCTTGCTATCCTCGCTATTTCATTCCTTTTTTCCATCCTCCATCTTGTGAAACCTCCGGACCCGCTTCCCCCGGGGTTATTTGACGCTCCCTCTTGGACCAGCGGATTCTCCATGATGGGCATCATCTTCCGCGACTACGGCGACCCCGCCCTCTTCGTTTCTGAAGTGAGCACCTTGATGGCTGTCGGCCTCATCCTCGCGTGGACGCGCGTTCGCACCGGGTCGCTTTGGCTGCCCATCGGACTCCATGCCGGCTGGGTATTCGGAGTAGTGATCTTCGGCGCGCTGACCCGCACCAGCAAAGCGCTGAAAGCCGGGAACTGGGACTGGCATGTCTCAGGAAGCGCCATCCCGATGATCGGGGAAAACCTCAAGCTAGGCCTCGTGCCGCTGGGAGTTCTCCTCCTCACCGCTGTGGTGCTGGGCCTGCTGCTGCCGCCCAAGGGACACTGCCAAAACGGCCAATGATAAACACCCAATTCTGCTGGTTTTTTTTCCGCCTTCCTTCGTTCCGGTTCGGGCACAGATCACTGCGGACATGCTCGTTGCCCGCACTTGCTGATAGAAAAGTGGCGGGGTATTTATTTATCTCCGCAGCGCTCCGGTTCACCGTGCCTCGGAATGCAGTAAAAATCCTGCGCATTATTTGCTCGTATATTTCTGGCCGAGTAAATAACTAACTAACTAATGTCCCCGCGACGCAGGGTCAGGAAAGTCCGCTGACTCATTGACCGAACTGCATGGCCCCCTTTTCGCCCATGGTCTGTTGAAATTGATCGGGCTTTCTTCTTGCATACCTACAGTCCAGCCACTAAAGGTCGCGCCCTTTTTCCAGCCAAAACCTCCTCACCGCCTTTCATTTTTCCACCCACCGCGCTATGCCAGCCAAAGCCAATAAGCCAGCCAAGCCTGCTCCAAAGCCTGCCAAACCGGCAGCCAAGCCCGCGTCCAAAGCCGCCAAGCCTGCCAAAGCAGCCAAGCCCGCCAAAGCGGCCAAGCCTGCCAAAGCGGCCAAGCCTGCCAAAGCAGCTAAACCCGCCAAGCCAGCCAAGCCAGCCCCCAAGCTGGCACCGAAAGCGGTCAAGCCGGCACCCAAAACCGCCAAGCCAGCCGCGAAGGAATCCAAATCCATGCCCAAGTCCCCCTCCTCGAAGACCACCAAGTCCACCAAAACACCTGCGGCCCCAAAACCGAAGGGAATCATAAAAAAGAAGCCAGCCCCCAGTGCGGGGGATGATAAAGCCTCTGTGCGGCGCACCCGCGGGAAGGAAACGACACGGAAATTCGTGCCCACCCTCCCGATCAACAA
>JAYVJI010000687.1:0-3041 GCA_043769435.1 Verrucomicrobiota bacterium | reverse complement strand
CCCGCTCATCGCGCAGCACCTGCTCTACATCGCCGGAAAAGAGGGCATCACCCTGGAAACGATGGCCGCCCACGCCATCGCCGCCGGCGCGGATGGAGGCATGCGCGATGCCCAGTCAATGCTGGATCAGCTGGTGGCGTTTTGCGGCAACTCGGTGCGGGAGGAGGATGTGCTGCAGGTATTCGGCTTCACCAGTTATCAAACTGTGGCCGGACTCGCCGGCGCCATCCTGCACGGCCAAACGGCGGATGCCCTCAGCCAGCTCTATCATCTCTCGGAAAGCGGCAAGGACCTCTCGCGCCTCCTCGGAGATCTGTTGTTTCATTTTCGAAATATCCTCGTCCATCGCGTCGACCCGGATATCGCCTCCCGGGATCTTCCTGAAGAGATAGCACACAGCCTAGCGGAGCAGGCCAGCCTGACCGGAAATGAAAAACTCATTCAGTTGATTGATCAATTTGCCACCGTGGACGCCTCCATGAAGTGGGCACTGAACAAAAGGCTCTACTTTGAGATCGGCATCATCCGGGCTACGCAGATTCTGGGAGAAGCCACCCTCAGCAATGTGATTCATGCCCTACGCAGTTCTCTTGATGGCTCCGGGGCCACGGCATTCCTCGCCTCACCGTCCGGGCGGGAACAAGAGCGGAACGTACCCTCGCGCGACGCCGCTGGCACGCAGCCCACAGCAGGTGCGCAGCAGCCCCAGGCCATCGCTCCCGGCAGTTGGCGTGCGGCGGTGGAGGCTGAGGCCAAGGCTAAATCGGCCACCCCTGCCAGCATTCATCAACCTGTGCCAGCCACTCCCGAGCCTGAACAGCAACCCGCTCCCCCAGTATTGGTCATCCCGCCAGGTCCGGAACTCTGGGACGCCGTGAAAGCCGAACTCGTCCGCTCCCTGCCACTCCAGTCGGGCTTTGCCGCAGAGGCCACCTTCCTCGAAGTCCGCGGCAGCGCCATGGCCGTCGGCGTGCCTGCTGCGCACCGCTCCGCCGCAGACAGCCTGAAGCGGGACAATGTCCGGCAAGCGATCGAGCGGGTGATGGAAAATCTTTCCGGTGAGCGACTCCACCTTCACGTGGAAGTCCGGGAGGACATGGCGCCAGTCGAGTTGGCCCCTGTGGAAATCCGCCAGCCCGAGGCCCCTGCGGAACCTGCGCCTTCCCCCCCGCGCCAAGTGGCGAAGAAGGCCGAAGAGGAAGCCGCCGCCCGCGCGGCCACTGAGCAGGCCGCCCGGGAGGAGGAATTCCGCAACGACCCGCTCATCAAAGAGGCGCTCCGGATTTTCGAGGCTAAGATCGTCAGCTGAACGTTCTGCTTTGTCGAACGTTCGGCTTTGCTCTCTGTTGTCTGTTCGCCCGCTACTCCGGCCTTGTCGTTCCAGGTCGCTTTCAATTGAGCTGGTGCAATTGATTTGCGCGATCTGATGTTCGCTCCCCGTATCCAGTATCCAGGCCAGACTTTCAGCCCTCAGAAATGAATGCTTTGCGAATACCAGAGGAGTTGCCCGGAAGTTGCCCTGGCTGTTACCGAATAGGCTTGCAGCCCTTCTGAAGCGCTAACGGCGCGCCCCATCCCATCCCAGCGATCAGTGCCGCCTTGAATCCGCCCGAGAACCCGTTCTGCAGCGCCAACGGCGCGCCCTCTCCCAGCCCAAGGCAACGCCCGGGGAGCCCTAACGCGTTGATTTTGAGGGCTGAAGGCCCCTCCTATTTTCAGTGATCTCATCTCGGAAAAGCGACAATCAATAGCTTTCCTTCTTCCTTCTTTTCCTTCTTTCAATTTCGAGTAGAGTGAAGCTTCGGCAGTCTGGATAACGGCGGCTGGTTCAATGGCGGCGTATCGCTTAGTATCCGAGGCTGCGACGGCCCCCTCCTCCACTTCGTATTTCTCTGGTGCCAGCGCCGTCAGGTCAGTCATGCGCAGGGACACGCGCAGGGACACCTGATTTGCAAAAAATCACCGTGCAAAATCAGGCCCGGCATAAATGCGTGCAGACATCGCACAAAGCGCCGCAATGAGGAGGATTGTCCGTTTCATTTCTTTCAGTTCCACTTTTTGTCTTCGCAGTTATAGATAGGGAAAGGCGGTCGTGTGAATGCGGACGTTGGTCGTGCTCAGGAGTTCGCCGCCGTCGTGGTTGGTCCACGTCATGCGTTTACTGTCCGTCGGGCCGGTGGACAGGTCATCATAGATCTTCACCTTCATCTCCCCCCGTCCGTGCTTGGTAGGTCCACCGAGTGACATCCCTGCCGGTCTGCGGCCATGCCGTCGCAGAGAAGGTCCCCGCCGCCCGGTGGGTGAACATCGCCCTCATTTCAGGGGGTAAGCACCCGTGCCGTATTCGTTCGACATCTGGCCCCATGGTCTCAACTTTCTTGCCAAAGCCCTGCTTTATCTTTCGCGTCATGAACACGCAAAAGCTGATGAAATTGAGTCCCCCGACACTCCAATTTAAAATGCCCGTAGTAGCCAAAAAGCGATCTCCCACAAAGGCCGAAACCGTGCTCTCCCTTCCGCCGGAAAAAGAAACGCTCAGAAACCATCCTTCGATAGCCCAACTAGGCCTGCTTGTTGTCAAAGATGTCTCGTGCAGGTACACACGTCCAGCCGCCTCCCTTGGTGGAAATAGCCTTGTAACATCCGTCTCATTATTCAAAACTCCTCTAATATAATTTGATTCAGAAGAGCTAAATGCCGGTCTTAACCGGGTAATAGTTACTACGGCGTATATAAAAAAGAGGCAGGACACTCCGGCACCAAGCAAACTGCGTTTACTAAGTCCAGCAAGCGAAGCGCCCAAAACACACAAGAATCCAATCGTGTAAAGAAGGCTGTTGCTTTTTTCAAAGTAATGATTGCCGAAGAGCAATAAACCATCATCTCTGACAAAAATTAGAGAATTCAGTGATTTGCTCTGATTACGAAGCACGCTGATTGGCCGGGTGTGACCGCCGCCTGATGTAATTTCGAATGTGACGAAATTGTCACTTGTACAAATATGTTAGTGAATTAGCAGTCAGCGCATGCACATTAATCAA
>JAYVJI010000686.1:0-4078 GCA_043769435.1 Verrucomicrobiota bacterium | reverse complement strand
GCGGAGGATAGGAATGAGCTGCGGTCCCTCCTCATCGATGTTCTGCCGCCAGATGCCTGCCGTACGTTCATAGTGCCGCATCGCGATCTGGATGAAGTGAGCACGTGGGGATGCTGGAGCACCGCCTTCAGCCCGGACAGCCGCTGGCTGGCGTGCGGGGACACCGGAGGGCTTTGGCTCTATGCCGTGGATGACCCGGCAAAACGCTTTCTATTGTACGAGGACTTCTGTTGGTGTGCCGCATTTTCGCACGACGGCATGCGGGTCTCCGGCTCTGGTCGCAAGGTGGTCCGCCAATGGCTGCTCGACCTCAAACGCCCGGAGCCTGTCGTTAGGGAACTGCCCACCATTTTCAACGGAAACAATTCGCAGGCGGCCTTTGCCCTGAAGCGGCACGCCATGGCCCTGGCTGTGAAGGGAGGCGCCTGGCTCCACCGCAAGGACGTGCCTCCCCTCTTTTTGAGCCAGCCCGCCCACGAGTTTGACCGTGTGGCCATTTCTGCGGACAGCACCCTCGTGGCCGCCAGCCACTCTAACAGTGCAAGCCTGACTGTCTGGCGCGTGAGCCCGCCCCCGGGACCTGAGAACCCGGATCCTAGGCCGCCGGAGATCATCGCCTCGCTTGCCACCGGCTCGGAGGAAGCGGATCTGCTCTTCAGCCTGGATGGTGCCCTCCTCTTTGTCGGCAGCCTGGGTGGCGTGGAGTGCTATGACACCAAGGGCTTTACAGTCCGCTGGAAGAGGGAACGACTGCAGCGGGCAAATGAATCACTGCACCTTTCCTTCAATGGTGCAGGCAACATCCTGGCCGCTAATCTTGAAGCAAGGAGCGTCCATCTCATGGAGCCTCTCACAGGGCGGACCCTGCTCAACGTGACCCATCCGGAACCCCTCACCATAGGAAGCCTAGCCCTCAGTCCGGACTCCACCCGGCTGGCGGTTTTCAGCGACGGGCACCAAGTGCGGTTGTGGGACATGGGTATCCTCAGGTCATCCCTCAAGGAGCGGGGTATCTCATGGCCACTGCCTCCCTGACAAACTAACCGGCGGGGCTCAGACCAGGCCTCTGATCACGCTGGTGAAGGTCTCTACCGCGAGCGATTCCTCCACCTCGTCCCACATCAGCCCGTTCAGACGCGCCGTCAGCCGACTGACGTGGAGGGCTTCCGCCGCTGCCATGGAAAACCGGTCCGTGAGGCCGGCTGGGATAGCTGTCATCGTCTGCAGCAGGGCCGTGGCGACCTCCCGGGCGGAGCGGTGCAGGCCCTGTGAGGGATCCGCCGCAGACAGCTCATGGTGCCGGTGGTCATAGGCCGCGCAGAGTTCCACCTGCCCGCACGCCGTCGGCGGCAACTCACTGGCCCTGCGCAAGACATCCACCTCCACACCCCAGCCTGAGGACAGGCCACAGGTTTCCCAGAAGGCCATAGTCGCGCAGCATTCCCCTGCCAGTGGGTAGTGCCATGTCTGGAGCGAGTCCAGCCAGGAGCTGTCAGCCGGGCCGGCTGCCGTGCCGCGCAGCGCCGCCACGAGGGGGCGGAACATCAGCCGCGTGAGCCTCCCGTGCAGGCGGTCGCTGACCCGGTGATAGGCTCCTTTGCAGAATGTCCATGAGGCCTCCGGGCAAAGCACCGGCCAGCACAGGCGCGCCGGAAATTCTGCTTCATATGAAAGGATGTCACAGTCATGGACCGCGGCTGCATAGCATGGCAATTCATCCGCGATATGCCTCAGGCAGCGCTGAATATTACCGCCCTTTCCGGCGGGCTCCCTCCCCGGGAGGACCACCGCTGCAGGCAACTCTCTCAGAATGCCCGCCCGCGCCATGCCCCGAGGATCTTCCCCGTCAAGCCCTATGACCACGGCGCGCAGCCAGACTGCGTGCCGCAGGGTCCGCAGGATGTGCTGGAAGGCAGCGGTCTCCGCATCCCGCACATGGCATGGAAGGATGAGCGCCGCGGGACGCTCCTCCGCCCACGCCGCAAGGTCCGCTTCCAGCGGGGGCCCGGGCCGGTGATGAAAGCGCGGCAGAGACTGGATCATGCCATGGCGCGCGGTGCGTGCAGTTCGTTAGAAGCGTAACTCGCGGGCGGACAGGATCGCGGGATGCTGAGTCAATTCCCTGATCACTTCCTCGCCGGCGGACGTGTCGAGATTCAGCGCGGTCAGCGCGACGCCGTCGCGGGCATCGCGACTGAGCGACATGTGCGCGATGTTCACAGAGTGCTTTCCAAGGATGTTCCCCACCGCACCAACGATTCCGGGCTGGTCCCGGTTTTCATAGATGAGCAGCGAGCCCTCAGGGTAAGCCTCGATCCGGCGGCCATTGATCCCGACAATGCGTGGCGCCTTGCCAAAAAATGTGCCCGTGACACTGGCGCGCTTTTCACCCGTGCCGGCGGTCACCTCGATCAGTTCAGTGAACTCCGCAGGCGTCGCGAGCCTGCTTTCCGTGATGCGAAGCCCCAAGCCCTCAGCCACGATCGGGGCATTCACCCAGTTCACGCCCTCGGCACAGGCGATTTCTAGGTAGCCCTTCAGCGCGGCCCGGGAGATCAGTGAGGTATCCCCTTCACCGACCTTGCCGCTGTAGTTGATGCGCAGCACCTCCGGCTGCTTTGGAGCCAGTTGGGCCACCAGTCGACCCAGCGTCTCTGCGAAATTCAGATAGGGCCCGATGGCTTCCAGCGTCTGACGGTCCACGCTGGGCATGTTCACAGCGTTATTCACGATACCATGCACTAGGGCATCCCGGATGGCATCTGCTATTTCTATACCGACGGCTTCCTGCGCATCCGCCGTACTGGCCCCGAGGTGCGGAGTGAGCACTACGTTAGGATTAGTCAGCAGCGGGTTATCCTTGTCCGGAGGCTCCGTCTCAAAAACATCTAGGGCAGCACCGGCCACCTGACCACTGGCCAGCGCCTCGATCAGGGCCGCCTCCTCTATGAGACCACCTCGTGCGCAGTTGATCAGCCGCACCCCTTTTTTGCAATGAGCGATCCGTTCCCGGTTCAGGATATACTTCGTTTCCTTCGTCAGCGGCATATGGACACTGATGAAATCCGCATCCTTGATGGCCTCCTCCACGGTGGGCCGCAACTCCACGCGCAGCACCTGTGCCCGGGCAGGCGAGAGATAAGGATCATAGGCGATGACCGTCATGCCAAAGGCGATGGCCCGGCGGGCTACCTCCCCCCCGATCCGGCCCATGCCGAGGATGGTCAGGACCTTCCCGTGAAGTTCCACACCTTGAAACTTCTTGCGCTCCCATTTCCCGGCAGCCGTGCTGGCGTGGGCCTGAGGAATGTTGCGCGCCAGGCTCATCAGAAGAGCGAATGACTGCTCCGCCGTGGAGACTGTATTCCCGCCCGGTGTGTTCATGACGATGACTCCGTGCTTATTGGCGCTGGGCAGGTCGATGTTATCCACGCCCACACCGGCGCGTCCTACGGCCCTCAGCTTCACGGCCCGGTCAAACACGGCCGGCGTGATCTTCGTTTCGGAGCGCACGACGATGCCTTCATACTCATGTGCAGTGGCCAGCAACTCCTCCGGTTTAATGCCTATATGCACCACCACGTCCAGTTCGGGCGTGGCCTTGAGCGCTTCTATGCCTTTTTCAGAAATCGGGTCTGCAACGAGTACTTTCTTTTTATCCATGAGTCAGGAGGGAGTGGAGATGGTCGGGGGGAAGGGCAGCATTGAAGCCCTCCCTGCGGGTGTCAAAAGGATTTACCCCGGTCCGGAAAGTACCTGTTTTCAGCGCCGGAGGGAATCCGCAGGCAGATTTTCCAAGCCTGACAATCTCCGCTTTTCCCCGCACTGCGCCAGTGGCAGAGCGGGCACTCTATGAAGATTACATGCATTGGTTCCGGAAAAATGGGCACCGCACTCCTGCGGGGGATCGTGGGCTGTGGCCTGTGTCCGGCTGCGGACATCACCATCAGCGATCCCTCCGCCGCCGCGCTCCATGCAGCCCAGGAGGCCCTGCCCGGCATTACCACGGCTCCGGATAACCTCAGCGCCGTGCGCGGGGCGGACATCGTGCTGCTTTGTGTGAAGCCCGCCGGCATCG
>JAYVJI010000685.1:0-4830 GCA_043769435.1 Verrucomicrobiota bacterium | reverse complement strand
GAACCTCATCAATGGCTCCGGCCTCTCGGGCACGCCCACGCTCGCCGCGCTCGGCACGCATCCGACCAGTGACGCCAGCACCACTAACTAACTCGCATGTAAATAACCATCTCACTACCAACGGCTCGATCTTCACGGGTTCCTAAAATCATTTCCGGCCTCATTCATTCCAACTAAGGCACAAAAAAGAGGAGCCGTCGCCGACTCCTCTTTCTGAATTATTGATTGCGCTCAGGTCCTGAGGACTAGCGCGAGAAAAGTTCGACGATGAGTTGTTCGTTGACGATAGGATCGATCTCTTCACGGCTTGGGATCCGGTTCACCGTTCCGCCGAGTTTTTCCCGGTCTTGTGACAACCAGTCAGGGATCACGACAGCCTGGGTTTGCTCCAGCGCTCTCATGCCCATTTGCTGAGCCTTGGAGTTGGCCTTCATGGCGACGAAATCGCCGGGTTTGCATTGGAAGGACGCTACGTTGACCTTACGGCCATTCACCGTCACGTGCCCGTGACCCACATACTGGCGGGCGGCATTCCGGCTATTCGCCAGACCGAGCCGGTAAATAACATTGTCCAGACGGACCTCGAGCATTTGGAGAAGAATCTCACCTGTCACACCGCGGCGGCGGGAGGCCTCGCGGAAGAACCGGCGGAATGGCTTCTCAAGCATTCCGTATTGATACTTAAGCTTCTGCTTTTCAGCCAGAGCGATGGAGAAGTCGCTTTGCTTCTTGCGTCCGCCGCGGGCACCATGCTGGCCTGGGCCGAAATTGCGGTTTTCGAGGGCCTTGGATGGGCCAAAAATGGCGACTCCGAAGCGACGGCTGATTTTGTCTTTGGGTCCGGTATAGCGGGCCATGGGAAATAAGTGAAAAGTAAAAAGTTAGGGAAATTAAACGCGGCGGGCCTTTGGAGGACGGCAACCGTTGTGGGGAACTGGCGTGACGTCTTTGATATTGAGGACTTCTACACCGATGGCAGCGACCGCACGAACGGCGGATTCGCGGCCAGCACCGGGGCCCTTGACGCGGACTTCAGCTTCGCGCAGTCCGTGGCCCATAGCCTGACGGCAGGCGTCCTGGGAAACCATTTGCGCGGCATAAGCTGTGCTCTTCCGGCTGCCTTTGAAGCCCATTTTGCCAGCACTGGACCAGCCCAGAACATTGCCGCGGACGTCGGTGACGGTAACAATAGTGTTATTGAAAGAGGCCTGCACATGGACCACACCCGTGGCGATGTTCTTGGAGCCCTTGGCCTTGACGATCTTCGGCTTGCTGTCCTCGGGATCAAGAAGCTGTGCGACGATGTCACGGTTGGCAGCGGCTGCGCTCGCAGCGGAAACGGCGGGAGCCGGGGCGGGCGCAGCTGCCGGGGCGGGCGCAGCTGCCGGGGGCGCTGCGGGTTTGGTGGTATCTTCAGCCATGGATAGGAAATTCCTTTGTTAGTCTTGTTGGTTATTTTATTTCTTGGAACGCTGCACACCCACGGTGCGCCTCACTCCTTTGCGGGTCCGGGCGTTGGTCTTGGTGCGCTGTCCGCGGACGGGCAGGCTTTTCCGGTGACGGATGCCACGGTAGCAGTTGATCTGCTGTAGACGCTTCAAATTGATCTGGATCTCCCGGCGAAGGTCGCCCTCGATCACAATACCGTTAGCCTGAATGATGTTGACGATGGCGCTGACCTGCTCAGTGGAAAGCTCTCCAGTGCGGGTGTCGGGGTTGATGTTTGCCTGACCGATGATGCGGCGGGCTAGTGAGGGTCCAATGCCGTAAACGTAGGGCAGCGCAGCTTCGATACGCTTTTCATTGGGAATGTCGATTCCGAGGAGACGGGCCATATTTAGATACTTGTATTTGGAAAATCAGTTCCCCTGGCGCTGCTTATGGCGCGGGTTCTTGCAGATAACACGGACAACCCCCTCCCGGCGGATTACAGCGCAGGAATCACAGAGTTTTTTAACAGATGGACGAACTTTCATTGATGGAGTCGAAGGAGGGAATAAGGTAATGTGTGCCAGTAATGGCGGGATGCGATGGGTCATCATCATTATGCCGCTCATACTGCAACCGAATAATGCACCGCACATGCTCCCGGAAACCGGAAGCAGGGGTCATGCGTTTAGCATACCCGAATTGCTTGGCAAGTGGCTAAATTCTTTTTTTTCCGGAAATGGGCGGACCGTCCCGGTGATCATGCGCCAAAGTGTGGCCCAGGTCTCCCTGTCCGCTCTGCGAAACACCGCTACTTTCACATGATGGTCCTGCATTGATGGGTCGATCACGATCCCCCACAAAGGGCTGATGCGGTCCGGCAGGGTGGCGTAGCGCAGGTCACCTATCACCCCGGGATGCTCAGGATGCACACCCAGCCAGTCGTCGGAAAAATGCTGGAAACGCAGGACATCCAGCGCTTGGACACTTCCCTGCCTCAGCGCGGAAAGCGGCGGAAGCGGGCGGCTGGGTTCCACCATTTCCACTGAGGCGACCCCGAGCACACAGGTGCCTTCAGTTATTCCTGGGCGCACACAGACGACCTGACATCTCCCGGCATTCACATAGAGCCCGCGCCAGACCATGATGTTGCCGAAGGAAGGCTTCACGGTAAGCCTTGAGGGCTCGTGTCCCTGAGTGGCGGCCCAATGCCGGACGGCATTGCTGGCGCGGTGCTGCTGCAGAAGGCAAAGCCCCAGATAGCAGGCGACCCAACCAGCCGCGAGGAATGCAGGCCTGCGCCGGGCTCCCCGCCACGCCAGCACGGCTCCCCAAGCCAGCGGCAAGGTGAGAAGCGGATCGATCACGGAAATCAAGTCCCATGACTCCCGGCGTTCCGAAAACGGCCAAAGCAAGTGCGTTCCGTAGCTCGTCCATGTGTCGCAGAATCCGTGCGTCGCGGCCGCAGCGATAGCAGGCAGCCAAAGCCCCCGCCACACGACCGGCCTGCGGCCCATTTTCCGGATTCCATTCGCCAGTAAGAGCCCGAGGATCCCCAGCAGCGGGATCACCAGCAGCGAGTGGGAAAAATACCGGTGCATTTGCAGTCCCAGCAACGGATCGGAGTTGGAAAAAATCAAGACATCGAGATCCGGGAGTTCCGCCGCCAGCATCCCAGCTAGAGCCGCCTGCCTGCGCAGGCCATCTCTGGCTGTAAGGACCGCCGCGACTATGCCCAGCGATGCGTGAGTAATATTGTCCATATAATACAGTAAGGTGCCGCAGTCAGCTGGGGCGAGTCAAGGCAAGGATCAGGGCGCCTGATCCCATTTTCAATGATCGATCGCTGATATGTGATATCTGAATATTGACAAGCCATGGACCGGCAAGCACAGACGACCAGGCCCACGATGCGGATACCCCACAGGGATTCCGCGATGGCTGGAGCGGCAGGCTGATTATCAAAACCGCTACCGCAGCTTGGCCGGTTGTGTTCCATGGACTGTCACTGTCCCTGTGATAGACGGCGTCCGTCCGCACGTTTCTAGCTGCTTCCATCACGCTCCTGTGGCATTCGATTCTCCCGCCTTTCTCCATTTCCTTCTTCCCGCCATGCTGGCCACAGCGTGGTTTTGTCCGCAGGCGTACCGGGGATGGGTCATCGCCGTTGGCAGCCTGATTTATTGGGCATGGGGGCACCCGGGCGCGCTCCTTGTGCCGGTTCTGGCGGCTGCGGTTCCCTGGTTCACGCGTCAGCACCGGGTGCAGGCTTTGCGGGGCGCAGCGTTGTTGGCGGCGGTGTATATTTTGGTCCGGGTGAGCCAGGCTGTCTGGCCAGACTCTATGTGGCTGCCGACAGGGCTGGTGCAGGTCTTGCTGGTAGCGGCCGGGGTGTGCCTCAGCACCGCTAGGGGAATGACGCCACTCCCGGAGAAGCCAGGGGACTGGCTGGCCGGCATCACGTTTTTTCCCCGGGCTTTGTTTGGCCCACCCGGCTGGCAACTAGCTTCCATGGGCCCCGACCAGCGACTGCGGGGAATCTGCCTATTTTCGTTAGGCATGGGAATGCTGATCCTGCTGGCCACTCCCCTGAGCCGAATCTGGCAGCCAGTCTTTGCCACTCCGTGCAGCCCGCCAGCAGCATGGATGGGCTTTTTCGCAGCCCCTCTTGCCGGGCTCCTCGCCCTGCAGTCCGCCAGTCATATCGCCTGTGGTCTGGGCCTGCTCATGGGGCACCCGCTACCGGAGAACATGGGCCGTCCGCTGCGCGCCGTGAGCCTGCGGGCGGCATGGCTGGGGATTCTCCGTCCGCTCCAGCGCTGGCTGTATGCAGGAACGCGGGGATTCCTGCCCCGCAGGAATTACAGACTGGTGCTCCTCACTCTCGGAGGAGCTGGAGCCCTCAGCCTCAAGCCCGGGGTCCTGCTGTGGGGCATGATTCTGGGCTGTTTTATGCTGGTGGAAAGCGCCCCTCCCCTGGCCCGGCGCTTGCGCTCCTTTCCCCGGCCTGCCCGCACCGCCATGGTCTGGCTGGCCATTATGCTGCCCTACCCGCTGGCAGCGTCCGCAGATCTTGCCTCCGCAGCATCATTCTACCAGCGCCTGCTGCCGCTCAATCCGGGGGAATGGTCCATCTGCGGGCATGGGGACATCATAGCCCTTCATGGCTGGAATCCATTAATCCTCGCTGCCGCAGCGACCAGCCCCTTTCTCCTGCCCTCTTCACAGGAATTCCTCAATCAACTCACGACCCGCCGGGCGGCACTTTGCGTCGCACTGCTGGCCTTGAGTCTGTGCATTCTTTTTGCCGAAGGCCAACGGGCCTTCACCTCATTCCCATTCTAGCCTGCATACCGTGCCAGCAAAACGCGCCACTTCCCAAAAACCAGGAACTCCTAAACC
>JAYVJI010000684.1:0-1592 GCA_043769435.1 Verrucomicrobiota bacterium | reverse complement strand
CACCTACAGCTACGGCACCGGCAGCCCCGCCGTGCAGGGCCCCTTCACCGGCATGACCCTCCAGCACGCCGGCACCACCCCGCTCACCACTGCATGGGGTCGGGATGCCCAGGGACGCATCATATCATCTATCCGCCACCCACTCTCTCGTGCCCCTTCAGGGCACACCCCCGCACATCGCGCTACCCAGGGCATTGGTCGCCACGGCTCCCTCAGCCCTGGGCTGGATTCTCTCGGCCCTTCAGGCCGCTCAATTTATTTATGCTGTGATCAGTTAGTAACTGATCACACCCACCCATGGGGCGGAGGGCTATGAGAACTGAGAAGCTATACCCTGCGCCACTGGCGTCTCAGGATAATGTAGAGGAAGAACAAAGGAAGAAAGCACCAGCCGATGAGGATGACCACGTTGAAAGTGGTGGTATCCGTGCTGAGGTCGAGAGGCTTCCATTCCCGCCCAAACAGGCGGAATGAGATCGCGTAGTTTTTCTTCATTCCGAAGAAGACGTTAGGGCTGATGGTCCGGCGCTTATCGAGGCGCTCGATTTCTGCTTTGGAAACGAGATCCCGCACCTTGAAGTTTTCGAAGAGCGTTTCCGCCCTGTAGGTCGTCTCCTTGACCCGGTGATTTACTTCAGCATACGTCCCGTCCTTCACTTCCCGCACGATGCGGTCGAGGCGGCGGAGCAGTGCAGCCGGACTGCGTTCCTCTAGGCCGAAGACTCTGGTCAGTGCATCCTTGGCCATATCTAGGCGGCGCATCACTTCCGGATCCAGTTCCCCCGCCTTGCGGATTTCATCATCCGCCTTCAGGCAATTCCTTCTCAGTTGCTCCGCCCTGGCGGTGGAAGCCGGCAGCAGGTTTTCCACGCTCATTTCATCCAGCAGGGTCTGCAGCCGCAGCACTGCACTGTGTAGCTTCGTCTCGGCACTGCGAGAGAGAATCTGTTCCCGCAGCACTGGTGCCAGCCGTTCCTGATAGTCTGCGACGGCATCCCGGAGGTCCTTCAGGTGCTCGGGCCCAAAGCGAAATCCTGGCTTCAATCCGGCGATGAAGGCCTCCGCTTCAGCGCCTAGGGATTTCATGACTGCAAGCCGCTCTGGAGCGACTTTGCCAGGCCGCGACAGTTCCTGCATGATATCGGTTATCTCATTCTGCGCGGCGGTATAGGGATTGCGGTTGGCCTGGTCCAGGATGATCGATTCATAGCTCCAGCGCAGCGGCATGAACTCACAGATCAGCGGTACACGCAGTTTGCTGGGCTTGTCAAAGCTGCTATCCTCGGCCTGGCCGCTCCAGCGCCGCATCGTATAGGCGAAGTCCAAGTTTCGGTTCATCTCCTGATACTTGATCAGGGCTCCCCCGAGGATGATCTGCGGTATCAGGATGAGCGGCACGACATTCAGCGCCGTGCGCGCGTCCCGGACTAGGCTGCTGATGAGCAGGCCGATGCTGACGCCGGTGATGGAAGTCAGGAACATCCACTCCAGGTGCTGGAAAAACATGCCGTGTATCCCCAGCACGGCATTTCCTATCAAGAGGTAGATGATGTCTTGTACTAGGCTGACGGCTCCTAGGCTGAGCACCTTGG
>JAYVJI010000683.1:0-2520 GCA_043769435.1 Verrucomicrobiota bacterium | reverse complement strand
GGGTTCCCTTCCAGCTGCGCTCCGAGATCCTCCGGATTTACTTGAGGATAAGTGTTGGAAGTCGCGACCCAGAGCCTTCCGGAAGTATCCCAGTTCATGCCAACTGGTTTTTCTAAAAGCGGGTTTTCTGCAAAGCTAGTCATCTCCAGTCCCTGGTCCATGGTGAAATCTGGACGCGGCAGCGGAGGCAAGACGGGCAGTTTCGTTTCACTGGGGGGTTCCGGCGGCAGCGTGCCGGGCTGACCGGCAGAGATGGCTATCACATTGGCCTCCGCCTTGTCCACCAGCGGATCGAACTTCGGAATCTCCACGGCATTGCGGCCCTGCTCGCCTTTACGGAAGCCGAAAATATATGTGTAGTTGGCCGGACGGCTGCGATGAAAGAACAACGAATTCTTACGCAGAATTGCCTGCCGCAGCGTGCTTTGAGCTGGTGTTTCTACCTCCCATGCAGAGGCGCCGGCAGTCCAACCCAGCTGAGCGGCAAAGCTCTGGCTCATGGCCTGAAAGCCGCGCGGGCTGAGGTGGATGCCGTTCTCAGTGGCTGGTGCCAGATCGATGCCGGCTGATTCCTTCCACTCCCCGCGAATGAACGGCGATTGTTGTTCCGCAGCCAATTGTTCCAATACCTTTGCGTACTGGGCGATCAATGCATTGTGCTCTGCAGGATCCGGCAGGCCGGGGCGTGTGCTGCGCAGATCCTCATGCTGGATGGGGCCTACAAACACGAAGCGGACCTTGCCGCCGGGGCTTGCCTGCTTGATTAAGTCCACCAACGCCAGCAGGTCCCGGCGAAACTTGCTAGGGCTGTGGTCCAGGCCATACCGGGCGGGATCCGGATTGAGCACCGGGTCATTCTTCCGGTAGGTCAGGTCATCAAGGCTGGCCGCCATGCCGTAGCCCACCACCGCCACCGTCGGCTTCACCACCGCCAGCTGTTCCTTCAAGCTGTCAGTGCCGCGCTCCACCGGATCAAAGCTAGCCCGGGAGGCCCCCAGCGGGCTGTCCCCGCTGTAGCCAAGATTCCGCACCGTAAAATTCCGCCCCGCGAATTCCTGACGCATCTTCAGTTCCAGAAAACCATAATTATTCTCCCGCTCAATGAACGCATCCCCGATCAAAAGCACCCGGTCTCCGTCTTGAATCTCCAGCTTCCGCTCTGCCTCAACCGGGCTGCAAATGAGGACTAGGAAGGACAAGGAGGCTGTAAGTGAAATGAACTTGCGCATGAAGGTGATGGGTGAAGGTCGGAATAGGAAGCCGGTTTAGCGGACTTGCATTTGGATTGGATTGGGAAATTGCTGCCGGTGGCTGGGTGCGAATACGCACGATTTTGGCCGGGCCTATCCTCAGCCGTAATAATGACCGGATTTCTTACGGCACAATCCTGCGGCGTATATACTTTCGCGGATTTTCTGTTTCCAGCGCTGCGCAGCCAGCTTTGGAATGAGGCACTCGAATCAACATTGCTATGTGGACCACCATCAAATCATTCACTGACATCCTCTGCGATAAAACCGCTGACGGCATAGCCAGGATCACCATTAACCGCCCGGAAGTGCGCAACGCCTTCCGTCCGCTCACTGTCACTGAGTTGCTGGAGGCCTTTGATCTGGCTCATGAAGACCCGGAGGTGGGAGTGGTCATCCTGACGGGTGCCGGGGACTTGGCCTTCTGTTCCGGGGGAGATCAAAAGGTGCGCGGCCATGCCGGATATGTGGGCAGTGACGGCATTCCCCGGCTGAATGTGCTGGATCTGCAAAAGAAGATCCGCAGCATCCCCAAGCCGGTGATCGCCATGGTGGCGGGGTATGCGATTGGAGGGGGGCATGTGCTGCACATTGTTTGTGATTTGACGATCGCGGCGGACAATGCGCGCTTTGGTCAAACGGGCCCGAAGGTAGGGTCATTTGACGGAGGGCTGGGGTCCAGCTATCTGGCCAGGATAGTGGGACAGAAGAAGGCGCGGGAGATTTGGTACCTCTGCCGCCAGTATGATGCGGCACAGGCGCTGGAAATGGGGCTGGTGAATACGGTGGTGCCGGTGGCGGAGCTGGAGGCGGAGACCTTGAAATGGGCTAGGGAAATCCTCCAGCACAGCCCGCTGGCGCTGCGCTGCCTGAAGTCAGCCCTCAATGCAGATTGCGATGGGCAGATGGGCCTGCTGGATCTCGCAGGGAATGCGACGCTGCTGTACTACATGAGCGAGGAAGCCAAGGAGGGCAAAAATGCCTTTATAGAAAAGCGGAAGCCTGATTTCAGCAGGTTCCCTCGCGTGCCCTGATTGCCGGGGAATATTTTAGCAGCTGGGCCTAATCTAACTAATTTGACCTGACCTAACAACATCAGCCCGGCTAGGCTTGTGCCATTTCAGGGAGCCTCGATGCCGCGGTATTTCATGCGCCAGAATCTGCGGGGGGTGGAGTTCGGGACATTGACAGTGAGTGAGCGGAAGAGGCCGCTGGTCGTGGGGGTTCCCGATTGGGTGATCCAGTCATTGCCCAGAGCTGTGCCGGTCTG
>JAYVJI010000682.1:0-4986 GCA_043769435.1 Verrucomicrobiota bacterium | reverse complement strand
GATTGGGAAAAAATAGGTCACTTCCGCAAAGTTGCACACTCCTATTGTAAACAAATTCTCCCACAGGACCGCTCGAAAAATTAAGGGACGATACGCATGCGATCCTATTCCGGTCAAAACGGATGTTTTTAGGTGTGTCATTGCCTCTTTTCATAAGGAGAATACCGGAGTGCCAGCCCAGGATAGTATTGGGGCCGAGATGGCCGGTCCCGGCATTTTCCTCCCCTCCTATCTCTATGTCATCCACTTTACCAAGAACCCGGATCCCGAATCTCGAAAGGGTAGTCTGTGCAGGGATCACGGATGTCGATGGGACGTAAGGGGCCGGTAGCCCGATGGTATTACCGTGGAGCCGGATGCCCCCTGGACCGGGAGATCCGGGTGAGTTGTAAGTATCGCCTATATGGATACCTTCAAACGCTTGAATTAGATTTCCTGCTATATTTAGGTTCAGGTTTCCGCTGCCGAATACCCGTATAGCTGAACCCAGAAGTGTCGAGCCACTGGCATCAAAAACGTTGTTTTTTACAACACAGTTAGTGCTGCCATCTATCGTTATGGCGTTCCAGTTGAATTTCATAATGGAATTCTCCTCAATGAGCGCGCCGTCGCTGTTCTGGATGTCAATATCCGGTCCAGTCGATGTTGATGTGTGTATAGGAGCGGTGTCTCCCAGTCTGTTTTTCCTGAATACCAGCCCCGAAGAATTCAATGCTCGCAGCACAGTCCCTATCAGCCCATCAAAAGAGTTTATAGCCCCTGTCGCAATATCTGACTCTACGATGGTGCCATTGGCAAAACCCTGAACAGTAATGGCCGAAAGTGTAACCATCCAGTGCTGAAATGTGTCTGGCGGCACGCTTGCCTCCTTGAGAAACTCATTTCCTTTGATTATGTTTCCGCCCGCCGGCTGAAGCGCCGTGCCGGCGACGACGATGCCCCTGTGGCAGGCGAAGCGATTCCGGCTGCCAGCGGCTCCACCGATGGTGTTCCCCGGGGAACTGACGAGAATGCCGGACTGAAAACCTGTGAACGCACAAGCTGAAACCTGATGCGCCCCGGTGCCAGAAAGCTGGAGTCCTGCATAGCTCACAGAAGGAGGTCCGTATGTGTTGGGATAGGGAGTAGAGGATCGAAACTCTATTCCCATAATCTCAGCAGCGCTGCTAGTGACCACCAGCGCAGGGTTGCTGCTGTGACTGATAACAATCCTGACGAGGCCCGGCGCTCCGGGCTGGGTTGTGCCATCAAGGATGTCACCGTTGAGTGGAGGCAGGTTGGAGCCACCGGGCAGCGTGAGAATCAGGGGGGCCGTGCCCGGGATGGCAAATTCGATACGATCCTGCCCAGCGCTTGCGGCTGCGGACGTCAGGGCCTGGCGCAGCGAGCCCGCACCGGTATCTGCGACGCTGGTGACCGTGAAGGTCGCGGCGTTTGAGGTCACAGGCCCGCCGAGGAGAGCGGCCATGCTGAATAATTTGAGAATTTGGTGTTTCATTTGAGAATTTGGTGTTTCATGGGAAGACTGTGCATACAGTATATCGTGGACTGATGCATTCCGTTCGCCGGATGGGGAAAATCCGGATGAGGGGAGGAGAAATTTTTCTGCCAAAGTTTTTTTTCATCCTTGCTCATCCATTACAGACAGGAGCGGCGAATGGCGGTATAAGCAATCCGACATGTCAGCCACAAACCGAATGCGATCCCTTGATCAGGCCGATGCCCCTCCCTCCTCCGGCGGGCTGGGATTCGCTGCGGGCCGGCCTTATGAGATGGATGCGCTGCTGCTCCAGAGAATCGGGGTGGGCGATGAATCCGCGCTGGAAGCGTTCCACAATGCGCATGCGGCAACACTTTTTGCCATCGCCTCACAATTGCTTTTTTCCGGGGAGGATGCACGGGACGTTCTCCAAGAAACCTTTGTCAAGATCTGGAAGAAGGCAGGAACCTATGATTCCCGGCTGGCCAGCCCACTAACATGGGCCACTATGCAACTGCGCAGCCTGTGCCTGGACCGCATGCGGCGCATCCACCGCTACAGTGACCGTGTGGCACGCCTGCGGGCTGCGACGGAAATTTTACCCCAGCATGACGGCGGGACGGACTTCCTCATGCATGAACTGAGGGACCGGGTGAAGACGGCGATGAGTGCATTGCCCGGCAACGAGCGCCAATGTGTGATGCTGGCGGTCTTCAGTGAGATGACCCATGAGGAAGTAGCAGGGGCGCTCAGTCAGCCAATCGGCACTATCAAAAGCCGCATGCGCCGCGGCATGGAAAAACTCAGAACACTCTTAGGCAATGCAAACGACTGATTCCCAAAAAGAAACGATACTGACGCGGGCCCTGGCTGGTCCGCCGGACATCGCACCAGCGGCAGCGGCAGGGCAGCGCTGGCTGCGGAATGTTAACGAAACCAGCGCCGCTCTGCTGCTGGCTTCAGCCCCTGCGGTCGCACTTCCTGCGGATTCCTGGAGCGGGATCAAGGCTGCGCTTCACGTGCAGCGGTCCAAAGTTGAAAGAACACGGAAATTTCAAAAAGCCATGCTGTGGGGGGGCTGGGCGGCTGCGGCCTGTCTGGCGCTGACATGGAGCGCGCAGCATTATACCTCCTCCGGAAAACGGACTGCTCTTGTTAGCACTGGCACTACTGGCCGGGGCACGGAGGCCGGAAGCTTAAAAGGTGGAAGCTCCCCTGGCGATACGCCTCCCGGCCAGAACGGCACAGGCCAAGGAACACGGGTTGAACCGGTAGCGGCCGAGGGGCCGCGCGGGAAGCTACGGGACCGGCAGCGCAATGTCAGGGACTACCAGCTGGTCCAGTCTGTAGATCGCCTGCGCAAGGAGATAGGCCGCCTCCGGGCTGCTGATGCAGAGCGCTATACCCCAAGGAACGGCGTAGCTCGCATCGTCGTGATGGAGTTAGGCGAACCCCGGAATAAGCAGGCCACGGCTGGCAAGCTGTCCTCGGATAGACTGGCCGACATCGTGGCGGCGGGTGTCACCGGCAGTGGCAGCCAACCTGACAGCTCAGCGGATAAACCGGCGGATCCATCAGCTGCCCCCTCCCCGGAAAAGAGGCCCATCATTCTCCGGCCCGGCGATACATGGAACAATGAATTTGTGGTGCCGGCCGGGGAGCCCCTGCCTGATTTCAGCGTCCTCGGTTTGCCGCCGGGGGTCTCCATCCGTTATGGCAGCTTGCCCCTAGACGACCCGCAGTGGGGCGATAATTTCCATCCAGTGAACGGTCAGGAAAGCACCTACTACGATCAGAGGAATGACGTGATCTGGACCCCGTCTGCGGACCATCCTGGTGAGTTCGTGGGGCGTCGCCCAGGTATGGAATTCAATAAAGATTCGTTCCAGTTCACTGAACCGCCGGGAAGTCCCAGAGCCACCACAGCGACTCCCCAGCCCGAGCCTAGAGACACTGCCGTGCCCGCCACGGAGGCCAATGAGGTGCCGATGAGCGGGTGGACTATCTTTGATGAGACAACGGGGAAAGGATCCATCGTAGTGAATGATCTCGCGCCGACCCCCGAGGGCATGACCTACAGGCTGTCCTTTGAAGACGCTGCCCAGTCCCGCACGGTGCCGGTGGGGGATCTGCCGGTGCTGGAAAATGGCGGCGGCCGGGTCTACTTTGACCTCGGAGTCTCGGGCTACTCGCCAGCGAGATACCGGCTCGATCTCGTGTCCAAGGACGCTGCTACACCTGTGCTCCACGGCCCTCAGGGAAATTGATCTCAACCCGTGCCTATGCCACTTCTGCGACTTGCAATCCTGACAAGCTGGCAGGGCGTCTGCCGTGTTCCGGTGGTGTTGCTGGCGCTGACACTCTGTGGCAGCGCCCAGGATCCGGTATTCACGACTCCCCCGCTGGATACCGTGGTCGTGGAGGGGGACAGCCTAGTGCTGGGCGCAGCCACCACACCTGCGGAGCCCGCCTGTGAATGGCGACTGAATGGCCAGCCATGGCCGGTAGCGACTTCGCTAACACTGGCGATTTCCGCAGCGGACACCTCCCACGGTGGCATCTGGCAGTGCATCATAAAGCGACCGGGCCTAGAAATTGTCAGCCCGGAGGCGCGGGTGCAGATTCTACCGCGTCCGCCATGGCCGGGATCGGAACGCATACGCTTGCCATGGCCGGAGGTCTCCCTCATCCGCACCCTAGCCATCGACAGCAGCAACAGGGTCCTCGCGGCAGGTGTGATAGACGGGGAGGAGCAGATCGTCAGGCTATCGGCGGATGGGGTGCGGGATACCACATTCCCACCCATTGGGGCGAACGGGGAGGTGCGCGCCCTCCTGTCGCAGGGCGAGGCGCTGTGGATAGGCGGGTTTTTCACCTCATTGAATGGTCAGCCGGCAGCCCGCCTGGCGAGGCAAAACAGCGATGGCTCGCTGACCGTTGTGGCAACCGATGCAGGAGTGAATGCCCTGGCCACAGGCCCTGGAGGATCCATCCTGACAGCTGGGGAGTTTTCCAGCATAGGAGGCCAGGTTCGGCACCGCCTCGCGCGGCTCTCTGCCGCCGGAGCTGTTGATGCGGATTACAACGCCACTGTCCCCAGCCCCTTCAATGTCCCTGGCTGGATAACCACGCTGGCCGCCGCCAGCGATGGAGCCGTCTGGGCGGGAGGCAGCTTCACCCTGAGCGCCGCTCCACAGTCTAGGCAGCGCATTGTAAAGCTGAAGCCGGATGGGGCCGTGGACAGCAGCTTTGGCCCGGGTGCGACCTTTGACCGGGAAGTCCGGGCCATTTCCATTCTCCCAGATCGCTCGGTGATCGTAGGCGGCGACTTCACCCGGCCACAGCCTGGGCTGGCCAGGTTGACAGCATCCGGCAGCGTCGATCCCCTCTTCGCTCCCTTATTCACGGTGGCTGCGCCGGCGTTTGTCCGCGTGCATGCGCTGCGTCAGGTGCCGGAGTTTCTTGGCCGTATCATCGTGGCAGGGAGGTTCGGAGCCATCGATAGC
>JAYVJI010000681.1:0-1517 GCA_043769435.1 Verrucomicrobiota bacterium | reverse complement strand
GCCAATCACGCGCCTGCGAGCCGGTCGGTCACACTTGCTTTTATGTGACCACGGCAACAAGAGCAAATCCAGTGCCAGTGCTGGCATGTCCTTGAATGTTAGGGACTCGCCCAGAAAAAAACGACAAAGCATTAGCTCAGATACATATTGTTGCGGATTTCCCATCCCACGGTGGACACTTCACCGTGCCCGGGCAGGAAGCGCCACTCCGGCGGCAGTGTCAGCAGCTTCCCACGTATCCCCTCGACCAGCAGGTCGTGGTCGCCGCCGGGCAGATCCGGACGGCCGATACCGCCATCCATCACTGTGTCGCCGCAGAAGATACTTCCGCTGCCGGCATGAACAAAGACAAGGCTGTCCGGCGAATGCCCCGGGACATGCAGGACCGCAAACTCTGCTCCCGCTGCCTCCATGCTTGGAACACCGGCCAGGGGCTTATCCACTGGGTAATCCTCCAGCGCGGCAGTCTGGCCAAGGTATTGCGACAACAGCAACTCGAGGCGGTCAGCAGCAGTGGACTTTCCCCATGCATAGACCGGAATACCCCAGCCCGCTGCGATTTTTCCCGCATCCATGACATGATCAAAATGAGCGTGCGTGAGCAGGAGAGCGACCGGAGAAATCCCCTCCGCCTTCAGCCATTCATACATTCCGGAAGGGGCATCTACCGCCACCGGCCCGTCAGGAGCCGTGAAGACATAACCGTTAGTGGCGGTAAAACCGCCTGTGAATCGCTGCACATTATACATGACCGAACATTTCAGCAGGGATTCGATCCCGTCAAGGTGGCGCCGGTCATCGTCTCCAAGTCCATTCATCGTTGCCGTACCGCTCGATCGCGAGCCGTTCCGCCGCTGCCATGGGCAGGCGACTCTCAGGAAAAATCTTACAGCGGGTGCTGAGTTTGCCAGCGAAAGGCGCCAGCCAGTTGACTCCCTCAGGCAATAGCATGCTGGCCTGATGCAGCAGCCCGTGCCGGGATCTCCGCTGGCCAGCGCCCAGAGTTTTACTTCCGCTTACCAGCAAATCCCCAGGTGCCGGGGCTTCAAAACACAACCCGGCCTGCGGTGCCGGAACATCAGACGACACCTGGCAACATGCGATCCCGGCATCTGCCAATACCCCGGCCATCAACCCGTGAAGCGCTGCGTAGCTCTCGCCCGGCGGCATCCCCGCCCACGCCAGGCCAACCGGCACTATCAAAGACCACGTTACATCCGAACCATGATGCACAATACCACCACCAGTCCATCTCCTCACCAGAGGCCGACTCCCAGCGACGCAGGAGGCATCCGCCGCAGACAGAAAATACCCAAAACTCACCGCTGGCTCACTCCACCCATAGACCCGGAGCACCGGTTCCCTGCACGCCAACAGTAAGGCCTCATCCAGCGCCATGTTCCACGCAGGAGTGCCCGGACGCGCCTCCTCATTCAGTATCCATAAATGATCCACCATCCTCTCCCATCACCCGCCTTTTGCCAACATCAATCCCAATCCCCATCCCAATCCCAATC
>JAYVJI010000680.1:0-2260 GCA_043769435.1 Verrucomicrobiota bacterium | reverse complement strand
GTTCTTCTGGGATGTCGTTGCAGCGTCGCATGACGGCACGCAGCCGGGCGGTTACTTCACGTCCGTTGAAAGGTTTGGTAATGTAGTCGTCGGCGCCATTTTCCAAGGCGGTGATTTTTTCATCGGCCGATTCTTGCACGGAGATGATGACAATGGGCACTTGGCTCCATTCTCGGATTCGCCGGAGCACTTCCTGCCCGCTCAGATCAGGCAACCCCAGGTCAAGTAAGATGGCATCTGGCCGTATGGCGGCTATCTCAATCAACCCAGGCTGCCCGGCATCGCACTCGTTTACTTTCCAGCCAGCATCTTCAAGACACAGACGCAGCAATCTGCGCATGGGGGCTTCGTCATCAATGATGAGAATGGTCGCGGGAGCTTGCGGTTTCATGCGGACGGTGGGTCAGAAAATGGAAAGTGGACGATAAATACTGCGCCGCCATCGGCGGCATTGTGGGCTTGAGCGTTTCCGCCGAGCGCCCGGCTGAAGCCGTCCACGATGCTGAGCCCAAGCCCAACTCCGCCAGGCCGAGCATTGTCTGCGCGATAAAATTTCGCAAAGATCTTCGGAAAATCCGTTGGCGCGATGCCGGGGCCGTGGTCTCTCACTTCCAGCGACCACCCGCTTCTTTCTTTGCGAACGGTGAGGTCTACCGGATACTCTGGAGGGCTCCAAGTAAGAGCGTTGATCAGGAGATTTCTAGCAATAGCTTCCAGTAGGCCGGCGTCGGTAAATACTGGCCCGAAATCTCCAGGAATGTGGATGTTGATCCGGCCGGATGAAGCATCGGCTAGGCGCATGTGGCAGAGTGATTGGAGCAATTCTTCGACATCGCACCAATCCCGGTGCGGCACGAGGCGCCCACCTTCGATGCGGGTCATATCTAGCAACTGTGTGGTCACCCGTTCCAATCTGGTGGTCGCCAAGTTCATCTCCAGTTGGAGCGCTGCGGTTCTCGCATCCGTGGCGGAAGGCAGTAAATCCATGGAGGCACGCAGCGCGGCGATGGGCGTCTTTAGTTCGTGAGAAACGCTGTCCAGAAGGGCTTTTTGAAGTTTGGCGGCCTGCTCTGCCAGCTCGGATTTCCGCATGGCGAGGAGGAGGTGCTCCTTCTCAAGTGCCAGAGCGAATTGCCCGCAAAGTGACTCCAACAAGCGCCGTTCATCATTGCCGAGGGTTCGCTCCTGCGGCCACACAAGGGCCAGCACGCCCATGATGCTCGTGCGGGTCTGCACTGGCAGGCAGGTAATGGATGAATCCGGCAGTGTGGCGGTAAAGCGTCCCGCTGCCTGGCGATGCGCCTGTGCCCAGGCCGCCACACTGAATTCCTTTTCGCTCAAAAGCAGCGACGAAGGACTAGTCGGGGATCGTCGCAGGGAGTAGTCTTCATCATTGCGCCGATGAAAAGCTAGGGGAACCGGGAACAACTCGCCCAAGCGGACGAGCGCTCGACGCGCCGTTTCGGACTCATCCGGGGAGACGGCCAGCAACTGCGAGAAGCCCAGCAGCGTGGATGTCCGTTGCTCCCGCCGCCGCTCGATGCGCTGTTGCTGCCGGAGCTGGGAGGTGATCTGGCCCGTGACGAGTGCTACTACAAAGTATAAAGCAAACATGATGGCATCATGCGGCTTGTCTATGTAAAATGTGAATCTGGGTGGGATGAATAAAAAATCCCACGCCAGTGCGCTCAGCGATGCTGTGATCAAAATGGGCCACCGACCCAGCCACAACGCTGCGATAACGATGCCTAGCATATAAATGGACGCCACCGCCCAATAGCCAATGAGTGGATTCGCAGCCCAGCCGCCAATAGTCAGCAATGTCACCAGCAACGCGCCAGCAATTGTTTCTGGCCAAAAACGGGCCGGGCTACGCGACGCTGATGGGTTGTCACGCCTACTGGATTTGGCCAGCACGGTGTCATCCCGCCTAGGGCGGACGATGTGCACATCAATGTCCCCGCTGCTGGCTATCAAGCGTTCCAGCATGGAAGCACGCCAGCGCAACAAGGGGCGCTCCGGTTTCCCTACCACAATCTGCGTGGCACGTTGTTCCCGGGCCACGGCCAGCAGGGTGGCTGACACGTCATGCCCACTGGTGGAAATGACTTCCCCGCCCAATCCCTGAGCCAGAGCAATGTGCTGCGTGAGTCTGGCGGTGTCTGTTTCGCTGAAGGGCTCCCCCGTCTCCACCGTCACGCCCAACCAAGTGGCGTCCAACATTCCAGCGGCACGACGTGTCCAGCGGATGAGGCTTTCA
>JAYVJI010000679.1:0-4212 GCA_043769435.1 Verrucomicrobiota bacterium | reverse complement strand
GCTTGGGTCAGGTAAGCCATCGGCCAGCAGTTTTGCTACTTTATCGGGACCGGAAATGTTCTGTCCATCCAACAGAACAATGGAGCCCCAGGCGACCATCTTCTGGTCCACGGCAACCTGCACGCCATTCCATGCTTCAACAACGTTTCCACGGAGCCATGCAGTATTGGCGAAGAAAGCTGCATCCGTGTTGCCTGTGGCTGCAGATACCGCAGTGAAAAAGCCAATGTCGTTTGCGCCATCCTTCTGCTCTCCGGCTATCACAATGCGGCCGGACACGGGCTGGTGAGCCACGTGCTTGATCCTGCCGTCCCCAATCCACTGAGAATAGCCCCCCCCTACGGAGCCCCAACTGCCGGACGCGCCTCCACCGGGGGTAATCTTTAGCACTGTCCGATAGAAATCCTGAAACAAACCAAAAGCATTTCTCTCACTGTATTGTCCCCCCATCACCAATTCATCATTTGGCAGAAGAACCGCCGCGTCCCCGTATAACAGCCGCTCCAACGGATCCTCAGGGATGGTAAAAATCCCGGACAATCCGTAAGTCGTGTCCAGCACCCCGTCAGGACTTAGCAATAAGTTAAAGCCACTCAACCAGCTGCCCTGGCGCCCTGTTAACACCAGGAACCCATCGGACCGCTGGAACGCCTGTAAAAATGCATCCTCCGATTCACCACCGGGGGTCTGCATGCGAGTATAACTCCCGCCCGCCCCAAAACTCGTATCATAGGTGGCCGGCGGCACGACCTGGGCAGCCGCAGGCAAAACGGAGAAGGTAGAGGCGAGCGTGGCAAGAGCCGCGACGAGAGGCGCAGCGGACCAGCGGGACGGAGGTGCCGCCGGAACGGGGTGGTATTTGGTTTGTAGTTTCATGGCATTCCTCAGTGCGGGAAATGCCTGCGGATTGGGTCAGATTTTTTTCCGAAAAGTTTTTTGACCCAATCCGGCCCGCAATCCCGCACTGGAGTGAGTATGCACTCTCACTCCTCCGCTTTTTATCGCCGCGCGTTCAGCTTCATGGCTGGTGTCTTGCTTGTTGCCTCCCCGGTTCTCGCCGACGGGGGCATTCCATTTCAGCAGCTCGGGGCTAGGGCCACGGAGGCTGCGGGAGCGGGCGGAGCCCTCTCCGTCACGGCGGTGCAGGACGGGGCGCGGCTGCATTGCGGGTTTCAGAAGTTGGATGCGGAATCCGGAAATGACGGCTTGTGGATCGTCTCCACGGGCGATGGAGCGGAGGGCGCGCGCTTTCGCGTGGTGGCTGCTGACGCGGGGCGGGGCGCGGGTGCAGCCTTGCCCCGGACGGGGGAGGTGAGCGTGGCGGAGGGGAAGGTGCGCTTCACGCGGGAGGGACTGGTGGAGGAGTATTCCGTGAGCGCGGACGGTGTGCGCCAGGACTTTGTGCTGCCCCGCGCGCCTGCCGGCAGCGGGGCGCTGCGGCTCAGGCTCAGCGTGAGCGGGGCCAGCGTGCGGGATGCCGCGGGCGGTGTGCTGCTCACGCCGGATGGCACCAGCCGGGAGCTGGCCTACAGCCGCCTGCACGTGACGGATGCCACGGGCCGGGAGTTGGCCGCCAGCATGGGAGCGGAGGGCGAGGCCGCGATCAGCATCCGCGTGGAGGACGCCGGCGCGGTGTATCCCGTGCGGATTGACCCCACTTTCAGCGATGCGGACTGGGTGGCCATGAATCCGCAGATCCCCGGCGTGAACGGGGCGATCTCCGACATGGCCGCGGATGCGCTGGGCAATGTCTATGTGGGCGGCACGTTCACCGTGGCAGGCGGAGTCGCCGCGAGCAATATCGCCCGCTGGAATGGGAGCGCGTGGTTTCCCATGGGCACCGGATTGAATGACACGGTGGCTCTCCTCGCTGTGAGCGGCACTACGCTGTATGCGCAGGGCAGCTTCACCACCGCCGGCGGGGTATCCGTGGCACGGATCGCGAAATGGAACGGCTCTGCATGGTCAGCCGTGGGCCCGGGGCTCGCCGCCGGGGCATCCGTCCTCGCCATGACAGCCAGCGGCAGCAATCTTTACATCGGCGGCAACGGCACGCTCGTCACCGGAGCGGGTCAGCGGCTGAGCCAATGGAATGGCAGCACATGGTCTGCCGTGGGCGGAGGATTGAACGCTGGCGTCGTGTGGGCCATCGCCGTCAGCGGACCTGTGGTCTGGGTCGGCGGGGCGTCGATGGTCACTGCGGGCGGCATCAATTTAGGGGCGGTCGGACGTTGGAATGGCTCCACATGGCCCAGTATGGGAAGCGGGATGGCGCATACGGCCGGCGGCCCCACAGTGAGGGCGCTCGCTATTGATGGCGGGTCGGTGATCGCGGGCGGGTATTTCCTGACCGCCGGGGGCGTGGCGGCGCAAAACATCGCCCGCTGGAATGGTGTCGCGTGGACGGCCATGGGAGCACTCGACGTCGTATATCAATTGACTGCTCTCGAAGGCGCGTTTGGGCGCAGGGACGTCTATGCGCGGGCGGGCGGCAACGTGGTGAGCCGTTGGAACGGCAGCAGATGGCTGGCCCACGGGAATAACACCGGTCCGGTGACCATGACGGCCTCGACCACCCATCTTTTCATCAGCAACTGGCGATCATCCACAGACACCCGCCTTTCCTCATGGAATGCCGGCGGCTGGACTCTGATGGGTGCCGAGGATGATCTCCCCGGAGCCGTCTATGCGTCCGTGGCCAGCGGCGGCAGCCTCTACGTTGGCGGGGATTTCGACGGGGTGCAGCAGTGGAATGGCAGCATGTGGTCGGATGTCGGAGCGGGGTTCAATGAAGGGGTCGCGGCGCTGCTGTCGAATGACGGGAAAATCTACGCGGGCGGTGCATTCACCACGGCTGGCAGTGGCGCGGCCAACCGTATAGCCTCGTGGAACGGCACCGCGTGGGCCGCCCTAGGCGCAGGCATGAATGGCCGCGTCAACGCCCTCGCTGCAGTCGGTGGCCTGATCTATGCGGCCGGCGAATTCACCACCGCCGGCGGGGCCTCCGCCAACCGGGTAGCCCGCTGGAATGGCACGGCATGGTCCCCGCTGGGCACGGGACTCAATGGGAATGCCCTGGCCCTGGCCGTCATCGGCACGGACCTTTACGCGGGAGGGCAATTCACGACGGCAGGAGGCGTCAGCGCCAGCCGCATAGCCAAATGGAACGGCACGGCGTGGTCCGCCGTGGACGGCGGCATGAATGGCGAAGTGGCCGCTCTCGCCGCGCGGGGCACCACGCTGTTTGCAGGCGGGTTATTTTCCACTGCCGGATCACTGGCCGCCGGGAATGTGGCCAGGCTGGAGGCCGGGAGTTGGTCCCCGCTGGGCACTGGCACCACCGGGCGCGTCAATGCCCTAGCCGTGGACGCGGCCAATCTCTACGCCGGAGGCGCCTTCTCCGACGCGGGGGGCATCGGGGCTCCCAATGTCGCCAAATGGAACGGCGCTTCATGGTCAGACCTGAGCCGGAGCGAAGCGTTGTTGGACGACTGGGTCTATACGCTCACCGTGGCTGACGGATTCCTCTACGCCGGCGGGGAATTCCGAAACTCCGGCGGCAACGGTGCCGATATTGTGGGCAGGTGGGAGATCCAGGATGACTGGGCACCGGCGGCCACCGTGGCAGCTACATATATTGATGGCCCGGTTCGGGTGATCAGCGCCCGGGGGAGCGATCTCTATATCGGCGGCGAGTTCACGTCCATCGGCGGGATCCACATGGGACCTTTGGCCAAGTGGAACGGTGCCGCATGGGTCAATATCTGGGGGACAGGCAGCGGGGGCCGCGTCCACACGCTGCTGTGGGACGGTGCTGTCCTTTATGCCGGAGGCACCTTCGGTAGCGCTGGCAGTGTGTCGGCCCGCAACATCGTCAGGTGGGACGGCACCGCATGGTCCGCGCTCGGCCTAGGACTCTCCCTTGGCGGCGCCAACGGCGGCGTGAAGGCTCTGCTCAAATCTGGCCCGGACCTCTATGCCGGTGGATCCTTCAGTGAATCCGGTGCGCCCGGCTACTACAGCGTTGCCCGCTGGAATGGCACCGCATGGTCCCCCCTAGGCACTGGACTGCCAGGCGGTGCCAGGACGGTGAACACCCTCGCCTCCTATGGCGGGGCGATCTATGCCGGCGGATCGTTTCTAAGCGTGGGCGGCGGCAGTGGCACTCACTTTGCAAAATGGGACGGCACCGCATGGACATCCCCCAGCAAT
>JAYVJI010000678.1:0-2128 GCA_043769435.1 Verrucomicrobiota bacterium | reverse complement strand
TGTCCAAAGCCCAGCGCCGCAAAGAGTCCAACGGCCAGCATGTTCACCGGCACCGCCCCCAGCAGGGGAAGTTGCTCACGATGCCGGAAGGCGGCCTTGAGTGTGCGCCACATGTTGGCTCAACGGTTTTTCAAGCGCTGCCATCCAGTCAGCAGATTCAGCACCGCTTCGCTTTGAGGGGCTGGGCAAACCACTGGAATCTCGACCTTTAGACCATAGCTTGCATACTTCGTCCATGGGCTCTCGGGGCCGTTCATCGCGATGTCGGGATTGGCCGGGCGGAACCCGTGCTCCACAGCCTGACGCTGGACCGCAGGGCTGAGCAGAAAGTCCAAAAAGGCATTGGCCGCTGCCTTTTCACCGGCGGTCATCCCATCTGCATTCAGCAGGCAACAGGGATGCTCACTCCACATGTTTACCGCCGGATAGGTGACCTGCAGCCGGCCCCACCTGCCTTCAGCACCTTTGAGATAATCGATGGCCAGATTTTCATACGCAAAAATAGCATCATAAGCGGATGGACCTTTGAGCACCATGTCCTTCATCATGGTGCCAGTGCTGCCGGCGATGCCGCTGAAGCTGCCCGCAGTTCTGCCGAACCATTCCTGGAATCCAGCGTTCATCACATCCGCCGTGGTCAGGGCCTGCGTCCTTTTGAGAAAATGGTGTCCCATTAAAGCTATGGTGGTGAGCCCCCCGTTGCTGGCCATGGGATCGGGGCAGCCGAACTTAAAGAACCCCCACTCTGGCTTGCCGGCTAGGCCGCCCCATCCTGCGGGCTCATTCAGAGCAGAGGCAATAGTATCAAAATTCATCGCTCCCAGTTTCGCTGTGAAGGCGGCAGCACGGTCCTGCCAGCAAATGAAAACCATGGGTGAGAGCGCTAGGTTTTCTTCACGTAGAAACGCAGGCCGTCCCTGCTGCTGCTGCCACTCGCCCGCAAGCATATCGCGGGCCATGCCGCTGGCCGGGCTCCAGAGATGGGTGCCCTTTCCGGACGCCGCCAGTGCGCGTGCCGCGTCCAGTGAGCCTATGGATTTGAGGTCCAGCCTGATGTTGGCTCCCTCCTGGCTGCGGGCAAACTCAGCTGCTGCCCTGCGCACCCAGCGGTCCTTTTCAGACCCAAAGGCAAAGGTCACCGTCACCGCTCCTACAGGTGCTTCAACCTTGTCATGTGTAACGGACGGAGTGCTTTCCCTTTTGCCGGACAGCATGTAGCCGCCGGCGCAGAGTGAGCCGATGATCAAGATTACGAAGGCCTTGCCTAACGTGGTAAGCTCGGATTTTTCCGATGTGGCATGCATGGATTCAGAGTGCGCAAATGTGGGGACTAAAAGAAAGTGGAAATATCCCGGAAAACCCGGTCGATGTCGTTGGTGGTGCCTTTAAATGCGCGCCCCTGAGTGGTGGTGGAAATCCTCTCAAGGACATCCACTTTGGCATCCGAGCCATAGGCAATGGTGAAGATGCGGATGCCCTGCTGCTCCGGTCCCGGGCGCAGCCGTGACAGGAGCTGATCAAAATCCGCCTTTAGACTGGAGGAGTCCGCTCCATCACTCAGGATGACGAGGGCGGAAATGCGGCCCCTGCTGGCTACGCGGACCATATTCTGGTGCGCGGCGTCGGCCGCATCATAGAGTGCGGTGCCGCCGCTGGGCATGAGCCCGCCAACAAGCTTAAGCATCTCTGCGCGGCCGGGGCCAACTTCAGTTAGTTCCTTGAGGACGCTGACCGTGCTATTGAAGGTCATGAGGCACAGGCGGTCCGCTTCCCCCAGCGAGTTGATAAAACGGGCGGCGCCTTCCCGGGCAAAGCGCATTTTATTTTGCTCGCCCATGCTCCCGGAGGTATCGATGACGAGGGTGATGTCTGATTGCTTTTTGTTAGCGGCCCACAAATTCCGTACTGCCGTGATTACACCGGAGTCTGGCAACTCCAGCAGGGTCAGGGGCTGGGACGCATCCACCCCATGGGCCGCGTTGATAGGTTCACCCAGCGCGATGTTAGGATCCCCAGGCCGGAAGCCCAGCGCGAGGGCCTTTTCCTGGCTCTCCCTGCACATGAGATAATCTAGGTAGAGCTGTGCGGCTTCATGTTGGGCCGGCGAAACCCATGGCCGCTTGACGAT
>JAYVJI010000677.1:0-4528 GCA_043769435.1 Verrucomicrobiota bacterium | reverse complement strand
CAACCTGTGCAGCCTTTTCACCCGCGGCAGCGCCCGCCTCATCGCTGTCACCACTCAGCCCTGCACCAGCTGCATGCAAATGCTCTGTGCCTATGGCGTCCGGGAAATCTATTTCAGAGACGCCTACGAGGGCAGCGAAGCGGACGCCATAGCCGCCATGTACGGTGTCAAACTTGCCCGCCTAACAGATTACCCCACCGTGCAAAGTTAGAAAATCATGAAAAATAGCCGTTTCAGCTCCGAAAATCTAAAAACTTTTGCGAAAGCGCATTTTTTTCTGGACGAAGCATGTATTGGCAATGTAAATCATGTATTGGCAATGTAAATCAAGACAAGCAACGACTGGAATCTCCGGTCCCTGAAAAAGCACTCACATCAATCACCGCTCACACCCAATGAAACAAAAAATGCTCAACCGCTTTCGCGGCATCATAGTTTTCACGAATGCCCGGGGCCAGCGCCGCGGCGTTGCCATCATCACCGTCATGGCAGTCGTCTCGCTCATGACCGTACTCGTCGTCTCCTTTTTCAACATGGCGAAAAGTGAGCGAACCACCTCCGTGGGGTCTGTGGAAATGCAGCGCGTGCTCAATGTCCGGGACACCGGGTTTAACTTCGTGGTCGCCACCATCCGGGAAGCCACTACCCTGACCTCCGGCAACAGCAAGACCATCTGGTCCTCCAAGCCCGGCGCGCTCCAGACCTATGCGACCTCGAACTCGGACTTGAACCGGATCTACAAGCTCTACTCCAGCAACCAGCTCATCATCAAAGGGATCGCGCCATATGCGACGAACGACCTGATTAACGAAATCAAAAAGGACATTCCAAAAGCATGGGACGACAACCTTGACATGTATGTGGACATCAACAAGCCACTGCTGCCTGGATCTGCGCTGAAGGCGGACTCCTCCAGCAATGCCAAGCAAAACAGACTTACCTTCCCCATCGCAGATGCGGGCCGGTTTGATGGCGAGGTGTCACACACCAAGATCAATACGGAAGGCTTCACCTATGGACAGGAGTCCACCGTGATCGTGAATGGCGTGGACCCCAAGAAAAAGCAGCTCGCGATGCCCATGCGGTGGGTTTACTTGCTCAAGGACGGGACCATGGGAACGCTCACGAAGGAAGGCAAATTCACCCCGTTGACCGAGTCTGACGGTGGTGGTGTCGATAAGCCTTCCGCGGAGATTCCGATCGTAGCGCGGCTGGCCTGGTGGACGGATGATGAGTCCTGTAAGATCAATGTGAATACCGCCTCGATTCCGATCCCCTGGGACACGCCGCGCACGAGTTCCGCAGAAGACGTTTACTATGCGAAAACCCAGCCGGTAAGCGGGGAGGTGCAACACTTCCCCGGGCATCCAGCTCAGGTGGATCTGTGTGCAGCGCTCTTCCCCGGCCAGCGCTATACGCCGAATGCCAGCCTCATTCCCCCAGGCGTTCTCACGGAGTCCCTGTCTCTGGAAAATGCCAACCTCATCTGGCTCATGGCTCCGTTTATCAATGGTGACGGCGGCACCACCGGTGGCACCAAGCCCGTGAACCTCAAGAACGTCAAGCCGGTGGATATCGAGGCGGATGACCACCTCTATTCCTCCCACGAGGAAATCTACTTCAAGGCGAAAGCGACCAGTAAGGATTTGGACCGCCGACGGGCTGACATATCCGAGAAAGATGACAACGGCAGAATGCTGGAGAGACTGGAGCGCTCCAAATTCTTCCTCACCCACCGCAGCCACTCTCCGGAGATGACGGTCTGGGGCACTCCCCGCATTTGTATGTTCCCTGTCATGCTGGAGGCGGAGGCCTACATCGCCAAACCGGGCCAAGGCGTGCAAAATATCCCTGAAAACATCGGTTCCTTTGAGGTCACTCTCGCGACGAACTGCAACATCGGCGGGTTCCCTTATTACTTCCGCCGTAGTATTATAGGTGGCAACTCCACTAGCCGCCACAATGCATGGTTCAACTCTAGTAAACCGGAAAACCTGAAGCGAAACGCGGAACTCCTTTACTATCTAAAGTATGTTTCCAACAACATGCCCCCGGGTTACCCGGAGCTGCAGGAGGGCGCCTTCCCGAACTTCCTCACGAAGTACCCTAGGCCAAGGTTCACTGACGGCGGAGAGCCGCGAACGAATGCCAGAGACACGCTCGGTGCCACTGGGGAAAATGCCAAGACCATTGACTCCAGTGACCGTACGCAGATCCTCGTCAGTATGCTGGACTACATCCGGGCCAGCAACCTGACCCCTGGATATGTGGTCAGCGGGGGCTATGATGGCGGAGATGGCAGTACTACGGGACTATGCGGGTGTAGTAAAATCGACGGTTCCTTCCAGGGCGACCACATAAAAATGATCAACTCTCTGGACTACGTCACACCCAAGGGCGCCGGACGGACCGTGGGTGCTGCGGAAATGATCCTAGTAACCAATGTCCCGGCGACTAGGATCGGCGACAAAATCACTGGTAATACCAGCATGCTAGCCCGGGTCGATCCTCGCTCCAAGCAACTCTGGGATAGCGGCGAGTCCTCAGCAATCGTAGAGGTCGGGTTCGTGATGAATGCCTTTGCCCCGCAGCAGGGGTGGGCTCCAATGCTTGGTGAGGCCGCCATCGGCATCGGGAAAAAAGACCTGACATCTGCCGAGATGTTAGCCTCCGACAATCCCTTGCCGAAGTCTGATATGGACAGCTCCCTGATGCTTGGGACGGCGGGAGTTTCTTTGAAATTCGGAGCGCGCAATTACGGTTATGGAGAGAACAAAGCGGCGGTCTTGGCCAACAAAATGAGCATGATCTCTTGGGGAGGAATGTCGGGCATGCGCTACTCCAACTATAAGCACGTCGCCGTGCTGACGCCTGCTGTGGTCCCATTTGAGAACAACAGCAACGTGGTGCTCAAGCTGAATCCCAATCTCCGCCTCTACGTCTATGATGGGGATCCCACCGTGAGCAACATCAGCCCTACGGATTTTGCTGTTCCTGCCAACTTCAACATTATTCAGGCTATCGACATCGCGGCATCTGTGGAAGACTTTCAGGTGCCGCTTAGCCCCGTCTCGAACAAATCTCTGGAATCAATGTTCCTCGCGGCGGGGGCGGGTGGAGGCCCGTGGATGGGACTTCCGCTGGAAGTGAGTTCTTACAGCTTTGTGGTGCCGCATGCGGACTACCGGCTGACCACCACGGCGGCGAAGGTTGGTAAAAATATCTATGTGCCCCTAGCAGGCAGGACGGGACACGCGATCGTTGAGCCTACCGGGGTGGGAAATTACGTGGGACCCGGGGCCAAGCTTGATCCTACAATGCTCACACCGCCCCCTGTTCGCATGGCGATGCCCGCTTCGCAGGCCCCTCACATGGCCCAGGTGAACTTGGGCTCGCTCTGCGTGGGAGCCGCAACGCCCGTCGGGGGTACCACCACCATCCAGAGTGCCAGTTCCTTTGTGGCTCGGCAGACGCGCTTTGCGCATGGCCGCCTAGACGGAGATGGTCAGGCGGTTCCTCATCGTGGTTCCAGCGATCCTTATGAGACCGGGGATTTTGACAACGGTGGCGGTCTCTGTCCTGACGGCCCCTATCTGAACCACGCAGATGACGGGGACTCCCGGGACGACAATCAGCCCTACTATTCCAAGCTCAACCTGCGCTCTCAGAGCAATCCTGCCGCGTTCTCACCGAACCGCCTAATGCGCTCCCCGGTCGATTTTGGCAGCATCTCCACCGGTATTATGGCCCGCGTGCCATGGCAGACGCTGCGCTTCCGACCTGACCGTGGGATGTACGCCCCATCACGCCGGGTGACGTCCGTCGGCAGCAACCCGACGAGCGACCCCCTGTATAAGACGCCGCGCTTCACGCCCTTCTCAAACTTCTGCGGACCAAAGGACCACATGCTGCTGGATCTCTTCTGGATGCCGGTGGTGGAGCCCTGGGCTATCAGTGAGAACTTTGCCTCCAAAGGAGCCATCAACCTGAACCAGCAGATATTCCCCTTCCTCTACATCAACCGGACTACCGCCCTGCACGCGCTGCTCAGAGGCGAGCGGATGGTCGCTATTCCTAACTCCGACGCCGGTCGTTACAAGCAATCCCATGGAGTGAATGGGGATGACGAGCGCAACTATCGCTACTGGATCAACGCCCGGGAAACCGTCCGGCAGCTGGTGGACTACCGCTGGCAGGGCAGGGATCCGGAGAACAATACCCTTCCGTTCAATTCCTTCCGGAGCGCCAGCGAAATCTGCGAACTCTGGCTGGTGCCGGAACCGCCCACGATCGGTGGGACGATCGCCGGGACTGAACTCACCCTCGAAACGCTGATCACTGGAGAATTCTGGGAACAAAACAGCCTGACCGGCGACAACCTGCGGGAGCGCCCCTACTCCAACATGTACCCCAAAGTCACCACCCGCTCGAATGTCTACACGGTCCACATCGTCGCCCAGACTCTGCAAAAAGCAGTCGGCACCGATGCGGCAGTATTCGACTCCGTTAACGGCAAGGACCTAGTCAC
>JAYVJI010000676.1:0-2410 GCA_043769435.1 Verrucomicrobiota bacterium | reverse complement strand
GCTGCTGCTGCCCGCACCAGCCACGTCCAGCGCGTTGGATGCAGGAAAGTGCGGGGCGGAGGCCGCCTGCCAGACACTGAAAAATCCTGTTAGGTCAGTCCAGTCATTGGCACCTGAGTTGTTCTGTTTGATCCAGCCATCAAAGACAGTATCAGGGTTGCCTGGCGGAGTCTGCGTGGCCCGCCAGTAGTTGTCAAGACGCCCTTTCTTGTAGGTTCCACCAGTGTCGGCCAACGGCCAGTGGTTCTTTACCATTTCACTGCTGATATCCTCTATGCGCACCCATAGGCCGAAATCAGGCGTGGTGCCGGTGCTGGTGGTTGATTCTACGCCATTGCGACGGAATTCCACGGGAATGCTGTCTGGCCCGCGTAGGCCGGCAGCCTGAAAGAGCCTCATCCCAAAGTGCTGCAGGTGGGATGCTTTAGGGTTCAAGTTAAACTTGGTGCTGCCATTCAGATCATCGTCGCCGGGTATGCTGATACGCAGCGGCTTAAATGCATAGGTGCGGCTGGAATTCCCCCGGATCCTCATGTCGCAGCGGTAGCGGATGGAGGATTCCTGCCCTCGCGTGACGATCAGAGTCTGGTTGAATTGCCGGTCGCTGCTGTTGGCCACGCTTGTGAATGCGGCGTTCTCTGCGGCAGTCAATGTCAGCAGATAAGTTTCAGCGGTAGTAGAAGGCACCTCGTTGCTGACTTGATATTGACAATTGGCGGTTTGGCCTTCCGAAGCCGCCGCTGGCCAGGTGCGGGAGTTCACTCCGTCACTGGCGAAAATATAGAATTCGACGATCGCTAGATTTGCTCGGGGGTCGAGCTTGGCAAACCATTCTCCGTTTCCGTCCTGAGACATAGCGATAGTGGCGAAGGCCCCCGGCAAGGCGTTGGTGGCATCCCGCCAGAACAGGGTAGCGGTGAGCGCGGAGTATGCGGACTCATCATTGAGTTCGCAGGAAATGCGCACTCGATCAGTGGGGGACGGAACCGCAGGCGCGTGCTTCACTGCTTTGATGATAGGCGGAATGTTCGTAGTGATTGCATCATTGGCCGCACCCGGCGTGCCGCCTGTGGTTTGTGAAACATCCCATGCCTGGCCGTTGTCATTGCTGATTTTTGGATTGCGGAGTTCCATGGAACGCCCCCCGCCATCAGCCAGCGTAGTCCATGTCCAGCCGTTAAACGTGGTCTCGCGTGAGCGCGTGGCCCAGTCACCTTCATTGGCGTAGGTGACTTTATCCTGACTATTCAGCAGGGAATCCGTGAGTTGGATACTCTCCCCGCCGTTGGAAAGTGTGCCTGTCCATCCACCTATGACGTTGGTGATCCCTGGGTTCGCTGCCTGAAAAGAGGCAACATTCGCCGCGATGACGAGGTAGCTGCCGGGCAACATGGACCGGCCTGCGGGGAAGGCAAAGCCCACACCGCTGGTGATCGTCCAGTCGCTGAGGTCCACTGTGGTAGTGCCATGATTGTGGAGTTCCACCCACTCATGGCTGGTATCTTCAGGGAATCCTCCGCCCGGGCGATACATGATTTCATTGATAACGATATCCCCGCCGGGCTGAGTGATGGTGATCGTGACGGTAGCTGTGGCCGAACTCAGGACTCCGTCACTGACGCGGTAAGTGAAAGTATCCGTCCCAGTGAAGCCTGGATTCGGCACATAGGAAAATGCGCCATCGGCTCCCAGTGAAAGCACGCCACGGAGTGTGGTGCTGAGCTGGGTTAGGGTGAGCGGGGAGTTCTCCGCGTCGTTGTCATTGGAAAGCACACCCTGGGCAGCGCTGATGGAGAAGGTTTGCCCGGGAATACCGGTATAAGCATCATTTTGGACTACGGGTGCATCATTCACCGCCGTGACGGTCAGCGACACCACCGCAGCCGCAGAGGTGCGTGATCCATTGCTGGCCTGGTAGGTGAAGCTGTCCGCCCCGGAAAAGTTTGCCACTGGGATATAGGTGAAAGAGCCGTTCACATTCAAAGTAACCGCGCCATGCCCGGGTTGGGTGGCATTCACAGCTGTGAGCGGCAGGCTCTGGGGATCACTGTCATTCGCAAGCAAGCCGGGAGCGCTAACTGTTAGCGGGGTATCCTCCACCGTAGAGTAACTGTTGGCCCCGGCGATGGGGGCGCCCAGAATATTTATGGTGACAGTGACGGTGTTGGAAAATGCTGTGCCGTCGCTGGCGCGATAGGTAAAGGTACGCACGCCGGCGAATCCTGCCGGCGGCACGTAGGAAAGCGACCCATTGGTATTGAGCGTAAGCGTCCCGCTGGCTGGAAGCGCGACGACTGACGCCGTGAGTGCCGTCCCCTCCACATCTGTGTCGTTAGCGAGGACTCCTGCAGCAGCGGCTACTGTTAGGGTGACCCCTACATCGGTGCCGTAAGTTTCCGCCTGGGCCAAG
>JAYVJI010000675.1:0-2437 GCA_043769435.1 Verrucomicrobiota bacterium | reverse complement strand
CGGTCTGGGCGGAGGTGTTCGGGGAGGATGACTATGGGATCTTTGCTGAGTGTTCCATTGGCGGGGTATCTTTTGTGTGGCGCTGGATCTGCCCAGGGAGGTTTGTTATGGGCTCACCGAAAAATGAAGTGGGGAGGTGGGACAATGAAGGCCCGCAACATGAAGTGACCCTGACGCGGGGCTACTGGCTGGGCGAGACGCCGGTGACTCAGTCACAGTGGGAGGCTGTGATGGGAGAAAATCCCAGTTACTTCAAAGGAGGCGATCTGCCGGTGGAGCAGGTCCGCTGGCACGACTGTCTGGCTTTTTCCAAGCGGCTCGATGAACGATGCCCCGGGCTTCACGCGGCCTTACCCTCGGAAGCCCAATGGGAATATGCCTGTCGGGCGGGTCAATCGACTGCATTTAATGACGGTTCAGCGTGCACTCAACCGGTGGGCAATGATCCGGCGCTGGATAAGCTCGGCTGGTTTGCTGAAAATAGCGAAGGTAAAACGCATTCCCTAAAGAAAAAGAAACCCAATGCCTGGGGCCTCTATGACATGCACGGAAACGTTTGGGAATGGTGCCTTGATGGGAAACGCGCCTACGGTGAACCTTCTGAAATAGATCCGTTAGGGCCGATGGAGGAAAGCGCCAATCGCGTCGTGCGCGGTGGCTCCTGGCGCTCCCTCGCTCGGTACTGCCGCTCCGCTTACCGGGGCAGGTTCGGGCCTGGCAACCGGGACCAGAACCTCGGCTTTCGCTTGGCCGCAGGTCAGGAGCCCAGCGCGGCGGAGCCGCTGGGAGCGGAGCGACCCTGACCGGAGAGGCGGAGCCGTGGCTGAGGGACGAAGCCCGGAGGTCAGCCCCGCGCAGCGGTCGATTTTTTTTTTGGAACCCTGCCTGCAAGCAGCCATGTTTTTTTTGCAGCCCCTCAGATCTCTGCGCTCCGCGGCGCGGTCTGAAAGTGACGCAGGCCATTCAGACCCCGGTAACCTCACCAAACAAATGGCCGGCTGGTCAAGACGCCTGTCCTCTTGTGGGAAGACAAGGAAGAAGTGGAAGCATGAGGGAATCGACGACCAGCCATGGATGGAATTTCCAAGTGAGGTCACCTCGCCCCGCAAATTCCGGCCTTTCAGCGAAAGCGGAATAGTCCCGGTTTTGCCGTCCACGGTTCATCGTGACATTCTGGAAGCGGCTGGCGGCGATATTCCTTTCCCTTTTCCGGGTTCTGCGGTCTTAGTGAATGGAGCACCCCTTTTAACTAACGAAAGGCCACGCGAGCGCTGCCACGTCAACCGCCGGAGCGTGAAGCGCCGCTCCATCGGACGAAACCCGGACGATCGCCATCAGCGTTTTTTAGCGCGGGCAAAGCGCTCACGGATGCTTGATGACTGCGCGGTGGAGTCAGGCGCTGGAGCTGGAGCTGGAGCTGGAGCTGGAGCTGGAGCTGGAGCTGGAGCGCTACTGGGTTGCTGAGCGGGCTCCGCCGCAGCGATGTCTGGCACCGCAGGCTTTGCTAGGGATGGTTTTTTGATTTTCAGCGTGGTGGGACCGGCGGACTTTTTCTGAAGGTTCCAGACGGGAAGTTTCCAGCCCATTCGCGTGATGAGTGCTTCTGTTAGGAAAAGCAGCAGAGCGACGGGCAGAAGCCAGCGGCGCAGGTCCGTCCAGTCCTTCAGTGGAGGGCTGAGCCATGCCTTTCCCAGGTCCACGAGTTCGCGCCCGCCGCTTTCGGCAGAGCACTGGCGGAGTTCCTCCACGCGCAGAGGATCAAAGGCCCATTCTGTGTTGGAGCCGACGGCGATGGGGCCAAAGGGTATGGTGTGTTCTCCGGTCTGGATGGCTCCGCGGACCATCTCGCCCTCAGCCAGTTCTGCGGTAGTGCGGAAGTGGCCTGGAGCCATGCGCTGCCATGTCAATTCCCTGCGGCTGCCGGTATCCGCCCGGCCGCCGGTGGACATCACGATGCGGGGCGGACTGAGGGCAAATTTCGGTTCCCATTCCTTGCCTTCGTAAAGCATGTCGACGGAGAGCGTGTTACCGGCGGAGTCCCACCGCAGACCGATGCCGGGCGGGAGATCTTCCCCCATCAGCCAGCGGGCGGCAGTCCCGAGGAAATCACCATAGCCAGGCCATGTGCGGACCCGCTGGCTGAACTCCCCTCCCAGCGGGAAGCTGATGGCCATGGTCCTGCCCATGCCGCGCCGGTGCCATGACACGAGGGGCGCGCTGAATTCATCCTTGCTCACCAAAGCCTGGCTCGCGCCGGGTTTTAGATAGCTGAGATTATAGCCGTCCACCTCCTCCGTCCAGACGAAGGGCTTGCCGGAAATCTCCTGCCATGAGCCGGTGCTGCCGGTGGCTACAGGATCGCTGATGAAGGCGCTGCGGGCTACTGCTACAGTCTCGGCGGTGAATACGTTGGGCAAGTCCTCGGCGCGGTCTGAGA
>JAYVJI010000674.1:0-2929 GCA_043769435.1 Verrucomicrobiota bacterium | reverse complement strand
AAATAGTAAAATATGGTTAACCATGCTGTGTATGATAAATGATAAACCAGCACTTTCCGCGAAATATCCGGAAAGTTAGGTTAATTCCACTCCAAATGCTATCAAATTCTGGATACTTAAAGATGTTTTTAGTATCGAATCCGATTTGCCATGCCGGATGGAAGCATCAAATCCTAGGCCTCGTAGCCTACGCTTAATTAAGCAGGCCCCGCTGACCCACGCCCGGAGCAAAGTGGAGCGAGCTTTTGCCCGTCGTGGTATCCTTTGCGGCCCGGCATACTCTGCCCATTGATGGCGATGTGCTGGCCGCCCAGTTCCCCGACCCAAAGCCGCATGACTTTCATCAACGCCTGCGGTTTGAGAGCCATGAATAGATGCTTGGTGAGGCATACGCTCTGGCAATAACTGCGGGCAAGATGCCCACAGGCCAGCACAGGCAAGATGCCTGTGTTCCATAGCCTCCGGCCTTTCCACATCACTAACCCTAGACTAGAAACGAGAGCCAAAAAGTGCTTTGGATCACAATACGTCTGGATTTTCTTGAATCGAGCGACTAGTGAGCAGCGGGCTCTGCGGGGGCGTCCGGGGCGGCTAGGGTGTCCACGGGGACGGCTTTTTCCAGCTTTCCGGGTTCCTCGGGGAGGTAGTTGGCGGCCATATCGATGGAGAATTCCCATGCCACGACTTCGGGCTTGGCCTCGCCTAGGCGCTTGAAGGTGACGCTCACCTGACATTTGCTGGTCCTGAGCTTTTCCTGCATGTGACAGGAGATTTTTTTCTCCTGCGGATCATAGACCGCAGGGACCTGGCCGAAGCCGGCGACTTTCATGACGATGCTTTGCGGGTCGATGCCATCGAGCTTGCTGACGTCCACTTCGAGCAGCGGCAGACGGGAGGCGATGGTGGCATTGGCCTCGGGATTGGTCTTGACCATGGCCTCGCCCTCCCCGCTGAGCAATTGCTTTACTAACTGTCCGCCGGAGGTTCCGCGGGAGGTGATGGCACGGCGGAAGTTGATGTCCTTCAAGTCTTCCCCATTGATGATGTAGCGGGGCAGGGTGGTGAATGGAGTATCCCATGTGGTCCTCCCGGGGTTGACGGTGAAGAGCGCTTCGTATCCGGCGGTTTTCCCCATTTCTTCCACAGCCGGGTTGAAGTATCCGCCGGGATAGGCATAGGTGGTCACCTTGACCGCAAAGAGGTCTTCCAAAAACTGACGTGAGTCCACCATCTCTACGCGGAGGTAGGCCTCGCCGCTTTCCTTTGATTTCCGGTAGGCGCTGTTAATGGCACCGCCGTAGGAGTGGCTGACGCTGTGGCTGCCGATCTCACAGCCGCTGGCCATCATTTCCCTGATTTCCGGTGTGGTCAGCGCCCGCCCGCCGCCATTTACGAAGCGTTTATAGAGGTAGATGGTAAATGGGTAGCCAAACTCCTTCAGGACAGGAAAGGCGATGCTGTGGACGCTTTTCCAGCCGTCATCGATGGTGATGACGACGGATGGGTCCGGGACGTCTTTCTCGCCCCGCCGCCAGGCGAGGAAGTCCTTCATGCTGATGACCGGCAGGCGGGCATCTTTGAGCGCCTGCATTTGATCCCGGAAGTGGCTGGCGTTGATTTGCATTTCATCGGAGGATTTTCCCCGGATGAAATCATGGTAGCCGAGGATGGAGACCTGGGCGCTTTTGTTGATGGTGAGCGCGGGGATGGTAGGGTCGAGGGGGCTTTGGACCTGGGCTGGCGGGGCATCTGTCTCCGCGACAATTTCCGGCACGATGGCTGGTTTCGGCGCAGGGGTTTCCTTCTGCTTGAGTTTCCCGCAGGAGGCTAGTCCAGCGAGTGCGAGCAGGCTGAGGAGCCGGGTGGGGGGGCGGAGTGACATGGGTATGGGTGACTCACTGGCACATGTGGCGCTGAATGCAATGCGCAGAGCGATTTTGGTCACTTGGTCAAGGCATGGGCAGCCCGGCAGCGCTGGTTTCGCGGGCTACTTGAGGTCGTCGGGCAGCCCGGCGTCCTTGATTTTGACGTCGGTTTTTGCTCCGTTGTCGATCCACCATTTCAGAATCTTCACCTCTTTTTCGGTGAGCTGAGGTTTGTCTTTCGGGGGCATGTGCTCGTCCTCGGTCTCCGGCAGTGAGATGCGTTTAATGACGAGGCTTTCCGCTGATTTTCCTGGAACAATGGTTTTTTCACCGCTGTCTCCTCCCTTCATGAGCAGTTCCAGAGTGTGCATGGCCAGCTTTCCTTTTTGCTTTTTGTCACCGTGGCAACTCGTGCATTTCCCCTCGAACATAGGGGCGATGAGTCCGGCATAGATCGGCTTTTCGGGATCGAGAGGCATGGGTGCTGCGGGGGCGGGGGCCGGAGCAGGTGGGGGAGCGGGCACCGGGGCTGCTGCCATGGCTTTTTTGACCTCATTGTCCCAGCCGAGGTTGATGGTGATTTCCGGCAGTTTGGCGAACAGCGCTTCGGCTGCGGGCTTGGTGACGGCGGTCTGCCAGAGGTAAAGCTTCCTGAGGGCGCTTAGTTTTTCGAATTTGAGCAGGGCGGCATCGGTCACTTTGGTGCCGAAGAGATTGAGATATTCCAAGGCTGCCAGGCCGGAGAGCTGTTCCATACCGGCATCAGTGACGCTGGTGTTTTGAAGATGGAGGCGCTTGAGGGCTTTCATGCCGGCGAGAGCGGCGAGTCCGGCGTCCGTTACCTTGCTGCGGGAGAGATTCATCTCCGCCATGCGCCCGGCGATGGGGGCGAACTTGGCTAGTTCCGCATCCCCGAATTTGTCTGCCACGTTCACGCAGTTGAATACCAGTGCGGTCTCCGTCTGGGATACTGGCAGTATGGTGATGCCCAGTTCTTTTTCCAAGGCGGCGATGGCCGGGTCCGGAGCCTGAGTGGCCTGTGGAGCTGGAGCTGGAGCTGGTGC
>JAYVJI010000673.1:0-2937 GCA_043769435.1 Verrucomicrobiota bacterium | reverse complement strand
CAACCTTCCTGCCGGGATGGAATTCACAGGGCACGTAGATGCCGGCCTTGGTGATAATTTCCATGCGTTGCTTCACGCTGGAATCTAGGGCGAGCGCTGCTCCCACGAGTCCCTCGACCCGGTATCCCCCGTAGATTTCTGCCGTATCTATGGTGGTGATGCCGCAATCCAGACAGGTCTTGAGCAGGGAGAGGAGTCCCTCAGGCGTGGCGGCTGCAGGAGATTCCAGCAACCGCCACGTCCCAAAGGCCAGCCGGGAAAACTCAGGGCCTCCCGGCGAAAGCTTGATCCGCTGCATGTATTAGTTTTTGACAACCACGCGCCCTTCATTGTCCAGCATGGCGACCTTCATGGGCGCCGCATCGGCTTCCAACTCACCCAGGGCATACTGAATCCCGGCGAGGTAATGCCCGACCACGATCGGGTTCATGTAAACCTCGTCGTTGTGGCCTAGGGAACAATAAAATACGCGGCCTTTTTCGTGCGTGTCCAGCCAGGCGATAGGATAGAACTCGCGGTCCGGCTTACCGTCCTTGTCCTTATCGTCCTTCAACAAATCGGTGCCGGAAGGATCCAGAGCGAGCAGCATGCGGCGGCTGTCCGGCTGAGCGCGGCCGGGCTTGAACTTATAGATTTCATCCTTGATGGTGAGGCCCTCGCCCTTGAACGCGGCGTTCAGCGGATGCTTGGGATCAAGGTTTTTCACACGAACGGTTTCTCCGGAAGTCCAAGGATGCTCCTGAAAGCCGGTGCCCATGATTTCGGCATACACTGGCCAGTCATTATAAGTGTCGCCGGCGGCGTGCATGCCTATGATACCCTTTCCGCTGGCAATAAAATCCACGAAGCTCTTCTTCAGCCTGTCTTCGCGTCCGGCTTCAGCGCTTTTAAAAATTTCACCTGTCGTATTCAGCAGGATGACAGCATCGAATTGCTTCAGGCTGTCTGGTTCAAACACTGACTCGTCCTCAGTGTGGGTCACTTCGAAAAGGCCGGTTTTGGCTCCCAGTTGCTTCATGCTTTCCACTCCCACTGGAATACTGCCGTGGCGGAAGGTGCATGTCTTCGTGAAGACCAGGACCGGGTGCTTCTTCTTAAATGGAGCTGGCGTCTTCTCCGGCATAGCCGCGGCTATCTGGTTCACTTTTTCAGGAGCGACGGCGAACTTGTCTTTGACTTTGTCATTTTGACCGATGGCGATGCCGAGGACGGCTGCCAGGCAACCGGCGGGAAGGATGGTGCTGATGATTTTCATGAGTGGGAAATGATAGTGTGGAAGGCCTTCCTATGCCATGCGGGCTGGAAAGCAATCACCGGAATCACGGCAATAATTTAGGGAATAAAGTTCCCGGAAGTGCGCTGGAAAATTCTTAACCACCCTTTAGCATCGCGTCATGCGCTACCTTTTTGCCACCATCTCCGCCGCAGCCATCAGCCTGAGTGCCTGTAAGTCCACCGACCCGGAAAAAGCCGGGGAAGATAGCAGTAACCCTGAATCCAAGGGAGGAGCAGAGCGGTTTGTGATCCGTGACCGCGCCCAGCGGCTCAGGGTGGACGGACGGCTCAAGGCTGGCAGGATGAACGGGCCGTGGACTTTTTTTGATGCCAAAGGGGAGCGTCTGGCGGCGGTCGGCTACCGCGATGATCAACGCCATGGGTTGATCCAGGTCTATTATGTTAGCACAGACGGTCCGGCAGTGGGGCGCATGAAAATGTCCGGCACCTATGCCATGGGCTTGTTGAATGGCTTTGCCCGCAGCTCATGGCCCAGTGGTTCGCAAAAGCTGGAGCGGGAATTTGATCTGGGCATCCTCCAAGCGGCCCGGGGATTCAACGAGGACGGGACCCGCATGAGCGACGGAGCGGCGATGAAAGCCGCCCTGACTGAATCCCGTGAAGAGGAGGCTATGCTTCTGGAGTGGGAGAATTTCGTGCAATTACAGATGCGCCGGAGGGCTGCGGAAAAGGCTCGGCAAAACCCCTCGGCAGAATTGCCCGCCCTGCGTCCCCCCGGGAAATCAGACTTCCAGCCTGCCGCCGCACCGCGCCGGCAGATCCCTCCGCCGCCTCCCGAGGCCAAGGCTGGAGAGCAGGAATTTCCGCCGCTGTTGCCGGACGATGGTCCTGCACCATCCAGCGAACTCTCATCACCGCCGTTGAATCCAGCGGACGATCCCCTGCCTAGCCAATGACCCGGATTCCCATTTCCCAGCGGGGACCGGTGGACATGCACGTCCACCTCGTCGGTAATGGCCTCAAGGGCAGCGGCGCCTGGCTGCGCCCTGGATTCATGCACCGATTGCTCGCCGGCTTCATGCTCAGACAGATCGGCCTGCGCACGCACTGGAATCACCAAGATTTTGATGAGGACTATGTCGGCCTGCTCATTCGCTGGCTGCGCGAGAGCGCTATCAGCCACGCCGTGCTGCTCGCCCATGATGAGGTGTACGACGACAAGGGGCGTAAGCTGGATTTCGGTTCATTTCATATTCCCAATGATTACCTGCTGAAGGTCTGCGCGGAACACCCGGAGTTTCTGCCAGCGGTTTCCATTCACCCCGGACGCCCGGATGCCATGGACGCTCTGGAGCAAGCCCTGGAGGCTGGGGCCGTTATGATGAAATGTCTGCCTAACTGCCACAACATCGACACCCGGCTGCCTTCCTATCGTCGCTTCTGGGAGCGCATGGCCGCTGCTGGAATGCCGCTCCTCGCGCACACCGGCGGCGAGCACACGGTGCCGGTCTGTGCCCCGGCTCTCGCCAGTCCGGCCGCTCTCACTGGAGCCCTGGAAGCCGGTATCACCGTCATCGCGGCCCACTGCGCCACCCGCAGCGGCGCGCGGGATCCAGACTACCTCCCGCTCCTTGTCAGCATGATGAATGAGTGGCCACGGCTTTACGCAGACATCAGCGCGCTGAATTTGCCTATCCGCAG
>JAYVJI010000672.1:0-1793 GCA_043769435.1 Verrucomicrobiota bacterium | reverse complement strand
GAAAATACTGAGGATAAGCAACTAAAATGGATCAGTAATTGGGGCGGAGCGCCCTGACCGCGATGCCCGCAGGGCCCGGCCTTACCAGATTGGGGTGTTGATAAGTAGGCAAAAGTGGGCTTGCTGTTGATGACACAAAAAGCAAAGTTATTAACTAGCCAACTAATTGATTTGTGAGGCAATGGTTTGCCGCCAGCGTGCGGCGGCCTGCGCGATGGTTTCTCCGGCAGGTGGAAAGAGCACGCCTCGGGAGACGTTGATGAGGGCAGGGGACTGGCGGCGGCTTCCGGCGAGGGCGGCGATGTCTCCGCCCTGAGCCCCTAGGCCCGGAATAAGCAACGGTGCATCCGGCAGGGCTGCAAGAATATCCTGCCCGGTGTTGGTCAGACCGACGACAAAGCCGACATCTGCCGGGCTACCCGCTGCGCGCCGGGCCATGTCTCCTACGAGTTCAAACACTCTGCGCCCATCCTTCAAACGCTGTAGTTCCACGTCCGCGGCACCGGCATTGGAAGTGACTGCCAGGAGGTAAAGGCCCCGGCCTTCCCATTCCAAAAAGGGCTCGATGCTGTCGTAGCCGAGGAACGGATTCAGGGTGACGGCATCCGCACCCAGAACATCAAAAGCTGCTTTGGCGTAGTATTTCTGGGTCTCCCCGATGTCGCTGCGTTTGGCATCCAGCAGCACGGGAATACCCCCGGGCACTGCGTGGATGATTTCCTCCAGCAGGGAAATCCCGATACTTCCCATGGCTTCAAAGTAGGCGCTGTTGGGCTTGAAACAGGCGGCGTGCGGAGCGCTCTCAGCGATGACCCGGAGCAGGAATTCTTTGACTGGTTCCTTGATCAGATCAGGTCTCGGGTCGAGGCCAACGCAGAGGTTTGAGCCGCTGGAGGCGATCCGGGCTTGTAGTTTTTCAATGTAACGCATTCGTTTCTCTGAGCCGGTTCACGCGGGAAGAAACTGGAAAGTTCAGCTCATTATGCGCCGCGCCATTTGCCATGCACCATCTGTGCGACGATGATTTTGCATGGCCGCCGTCATTTTCTCTAGGTCGCCTCCGGTGAATATCTCACGGATCAGCGCGCCCGTCTGGGCAGGATCCTCAGTCCGGCAGCCGCATCCAGTGCGGACCAGAAGTTCCGCATTTCCTTCTTCCTGACCGGGAATGGCGTAGTTGATCACGGCCGGGATGCCGGCGCAAAAGCATTCATGCACTGTGGCTCCGCCGGCTTTGGTCAGGACCAGATTGCTCTTCAGCAGGAGGGCAGGGACCTCGCTGCACCAGCCGATGATGGAGGGCAGGGGGCCGGGATGACGCCGCAGTGCCTTGCTGATCACCGGGCGCAATCTCTTCTCATGACGGCCTGTGACGATGGTCAGATTCACATCTGGGGGCAGGTCCTGCATGAGACCTTTCACGGTCTCCGCGACATGGCGGGAGCCGGTGGTCGCAAGGTAGAGCAGGGACCGGGCCGCTGGATCCCGCGTGGGAATGCACTCCCGGAAAAGCGTCGGCACAGCGAAGCCGGTAACAAAACACTTTTCGCCAGGAACGCCCTGTCTCAGCAGGATATCCCGGCTGAACGGATCTGTCACAAACCATTCATCCGCAGGTGCCTGAGTCCATATCGGATGAATGCTGATGGAATCTGTCACCGCCACAAAGACCTTGCGGGGACGGGGAACGGCCGGGTTTAGCCCCGGGATAAAATGGGCGTAGAGCGGATAGGTCATCACGAGCACGTCTGGCTTCTTCGCAGCTAAAGTTTCCTCCAGCCAGCGCATCAGCC
>JAYVJI010000671.1:0-6321 GCA_043769435.1 Verrucomicrobiota bacterium | reverse complement strand
GTCAGCCACTCTGTCAGGCCGAGGCACAGGATGAGAATAACGGTGCGGGAATAAGGCAGGGTGTTTTCCGTGAGGGTCCGTAGTGTTTCCCAGCCTCTGGCACCTGACCAGGAACGCAGCGCGTCCAGCCCGCTTCTCATGGGGCCATCCATGGCGGCGATGAGGACGAGCGCAAAAAGCACCCTTGGCAGTGTGTAGAGGACATCCACCAAGCGCATGATGACGCCATCCGTCCGTCCGCCGGCAAAGCCTGCAGTGAGGCCGACGAGGGTGCCTATTCCCAGACTGAACGCTGCGGCACAGAGGCCTACTATGAGCGAGACCCGCCCTCCTGCGAGGACACGGTAGAAGAGGTCCCGCCCACTGGCATCAGTGCCCAGCGGATAGCTGGCAACTGCCCCCGTGCCCATGCTGCCGGGGGCCTTGAAAGTATCTGCGGAAGGCTCATTCCTAGCGTCCTGGAGTAGAAGTGGCAGCCCAAAGCAGGCGGCGAGCACCAGCAGCAGAAAGGCCATGGCGGCCAGGGCGGTGCGGTCGCGGCACAGGCGCTGCCAGCCGGAGGGAGCCCCTGCGGCCGCGGGTGTGGAGAGAGGCGGAAGGTCGTCAGCCATGCAGTTTTATCCTCCGGTCCAGCAGGCAATACGTCACATCCACGGCCATGTTCAGAAGGACCAGCAGAGTGGCATACACGGCGACGGCGCCCTGAAGCAAAAAACCGTCTTTGTTCTGGATGCTGTTCACAAAATGCTGGCCCGCTCCCGGCACGCCAAAAACGCTTTCTACGATGACGCTGCCGGTCAGTAAGTTCGCCGCCATGGGCCCGAGATAGCTGACGACCGGGAGAATAGCGACCCGCAGCGCGTGACGCCCGCCGATTTCCCACTCTGACAGCCCGCGAGCCCTAGCGGCACGGATAAAGTCGGTGCCAAGCACCTCTACCATGCTGTTACGCATGAGCCGGGCCACATAGGCGGCGTAGGGCACCGCGAGGCAGACTGCCGGGAGGATGGCATGACGCGCCGTGCTCCAGCCTCCCGCCGGGAACCACTGCAGGAGCAGCCCAAAGACGAGCACCAGCAGGGGCCCGGTGAGAAATGACGGCAGCGATATGGCGAGGAGGGCACCAGTCATGGCCACCCGGTCGGTGAGCCGGTTTTTCCGCATGGCGGAGATGGCGCCCCAAACGACCCCGCCTGCGCCTGCCATCACAAAAGCCAGTCCTCCGAGAGTAAAGCTCACCGGCAGGCTCTGGGTCAGGATTTCCGAGACCGTGAAGTTCTTGGACTTGAGCGACTCATTCAGGTCGCCCTGCAACGCACGGCTCCACCAGCGGACCAGTTGCTGCCCGATGTTACCATCTAGGCCATACTGTAGCTCGCGAGCGGCGATCTGGGCTTCGGTGAGGTTTCGCTCACCGCTGAAAGGGCCGCCGGGAGATTTCCTGAGCACGATGAACGTCAGGCTCAGCGCCACCACCAGCACGGCCAGCAGACTGGCAAAGCGTATGATCAGGAACCTGGTCATAGGTCATCGAAAACCCTACACCCCTTAGTCACGGAATGGTGGGCACCATTCCGCTGCGGTTGAATCCGGCGATGTAACATAGCGCATTATTGAGCACCCTGCAGCGGACAATCAAGCCGCGATTCTGAGGGAAACCGGTCTTCCCGGTCTTCCCGGTCTGCCGATTTGTAGCTCGGGCGGCGGTCTGGAGGTTATTCTAAAGCGGCTAGTTCAGCCATGGCGGTGCGGACTTGCTGGTGCCATTTGTGAAGGAAAGCCGCAAGGGCCGCAGCCCGGGCGATCTCCTGCCCGGAGTCCTGCCCCGCAGCGAGCGCCGCATCTATTTCCTGCAGTGCCACAGTCATGGACCGTTGCCGGGCATCAAGTGCAGCCGCGACAGCCTCCAGGCCCTCGTGAGCCTGCATGCGGGCTGGGGCGAGCAGTGCCCGGGCGAGGGTGGTGGAGGCCTTATGCAGGGAGGTTTTCACTGCATTTACCGCATTTACGGCCGCCCCTGCTGCGGTGAATAGCTGGATCATGCCATCATCCGGCCCACTCCCCGGGGGCACGGCCGGCGCCTCCGGATAGAGTAAAGAATACAACTGCCGCAGCCGCTGTGCTGGATGGCTGAGTATGGCACATGCATCATTCAGCGCAGTGAACTGCAGGGTGCGGGCAGTCCTGTCATCCTCGCCGGTGTTTTTGTCAGGATGGCACGCCGCTGCCGCCGCCGTGAAGGCTGTCCTCACCGTTTCGGGCATGAGGTGCGCAGACGGCGGGAGCCCCAGAAGCGCGAAGGCGTTTTCCAGAGAGGCCATGAGTCAGGCGGCAAAACTTTCCCCGCAGGAACACGTCACGATCGCGTTGGGATTTGTCACTTTGAAGCCCCCGCTCTGGAGGTCCTCGCTGTAGTCCAGTTCACTGCCCGTCACAAAAAGCGCGCTCTTGGGATCGATCACCACGCGCACCCCAGCGCTCTCCACCATGATGTCCCGCTCCGCCGGCCCGTCCACCAGATCCATCTTATACTGCAGACCTGAACAGCCACCGCCGACGACGGCCACCCGCAAGGCACCATGGTCCCCCCTTCCCTGCCGGGACAATAACGAGGACAAGCGCCCGGAAGCTGCGGGCAGCACGCGGATCAATCGCTCGTTACCGATTTTAAAACTGACTGGCCGGGATACACTCATAGTCTCACCACACAAGTCCCGCCTGCAGAAAACGCCAACGCAAATTCCAGGCAGTGGTGGTAGACGAGGTAAAAGGCCCCTAGCGAGTCTAGCCCGTCATGGCCCGGTCCAGATTCCTGAAGCTCACGGCCTCCAGCACATGATCACTGCTGAGAACCTCGGCACCGGCGAGATCGGCGATGGTCCGGGCTACCTTCAATATGCGGTCGTGAGCCCTGGCGCTGAGGTTGTGGCTCGTCATCACATTCTCGAGCAGGAGGCTGGTCTCTTCATCGATCTTGCAAAACTCCTTCATGAGCTTGGGAGTCAGCATGGCGTTGCAGGTGACGGGAGACTTCGCGCGGCGGTAGCGGGCGAGCTGGAAATTCCGTGCCGCCACTACCCTGGCCCGTACGTCCACTGAGGGCTCACCCGGCTCGATGCGGCTGAGGTCTTTATACTCCACCAGCGGCACTTCCACATGCATGTCGATGCGGTCCAATAGCGGTCCACTGATGCGCTGCCGGTAGCGCAGCACTTGCGGCGTGCTGCACCGGCACTCCCTCCGGGGGTCGCCGTAGTAGCCGCAGGGGCAGGGATTCATAGCGCTGACCAGCATGAAGCGGCAGGGAAATGTCATGACTCCCGCGGCTCGGGAAATCGTCACCCGGCCATCCTCCAGCGGCTGCCTCATCACTTCCAGCGTGCCACGGTCAAACTCCGGGAGTTCATCCAAGAAGAGGACCCCATGGTGCGCCAAGGAGACCTCACCGGGAGAAGGATTGCTTCCGCCTCCCAGCAGACCGGCATTGGAAATCGTGTGATGAGGAGAGCGGAAGGGCCGCTGCACCATGAACTGGCGACGGCTGTCCAGCAGCCCGCAAATGCTGTGGATCTTCGTTGTCTCGATGGCTTCCTCCTCAGTCATCGGCGGCATGATCGTCGCGAGCCGCTTGGCCAGCATGGACTTGCCGGTCCCGGGCGGCCCTACCATCAGCACATTATGTCCGCCGGCGGCCGCCACTTCCAGCGCGCGCTTCACCCCGGCCTGGCCCTTCACGTCAGCAAAGTCGATTTCCCACGGCATCGTCTCCACGAAATCCTGCATCCTCCTGCGCTGAGTGGGCAGGAGGGGAGCGCGTCCTGTCACGTGTTCAAAGGCTTCCTGCAGCGTGCGCACTCCTATCACCGTGATGCCTTCCACCACGCTGGCCTCCTCCGCATTATCATAGGGCACGATGACCTGCTCCCGGCCATTGGCCCGCGCGCAGAGGGCGATACTGAGGATGCCCTTCACCGCACGCACTGCACCGTTGAGGGCCAGCTCCCCTACGATGCAACATTTATCCAACAGGTTTTGATCCGTGCCCGCTACGCGATTGGCAATGGTTCCGATAGCGATGGGGAGATCAAATCCGGGGCCCTCTTTTTTCAAGTCCGCCGGAGCTAGGTTCACCGTTGTCCGGCCGGCCTTGAGGAGCGGGTAGCTGCTGTTGGAAATGGCGGTCCACACGCGGTCGCGGCTCTCCCTCACGGCGGCATCCGGCAGGCCTACTATGTTTACCATGACGGTGGATTCCGCCAGTTCATATTCATTGACCTCCACCTCCACTTCCAGAGCGTCCACCCCTTGCAGGGCGGCAGTGAAAACGCGGGATAGTTCAGAAGGCATGGACGGAGCAGGTGGTCATGTTAGTCATGCATCAGACTGCCCCGTCACCCCGGTGCGGCAAGGGGAGAAGCAGACGGGCGCGGAACCTCCAAAAGGGGTCCGCAGGCCCATCCTGCTCACCTCACCTCAGCGAGCACATGAAAGAACAGATGATTGCCCGAAGCGATCGAGGCCGGAGCCTTCCACGTGGAAATGGATGTGCCATCACCTTGATCAACGGTATCAACCATAGTGATGCCCACAGCGGACCAGCTAACAAGTTCTGCACTCACCTCCGGGATCAGCAGGAGATCATCCGCATTGCGGTGCCGCAGGGTGAACTTGAGGAATCCGTCCGGCGTCACGCCGGCCAGGGGCAGAGTGTTATCCGGAGTGCCGGGAGCGGTGCGCAGGGCGTATTCGAGGCGGGTGTCGAGCCCGTCGAAGTCCAGATCTGCAGTATCGCTGACCTGCCCGTTGGCCTGCTTCCAGCGGGCATAGCTGGAGGTGCCCGGTGACCCGCCCAGTGCGGAACTGCCCCGCCAGCTGGCAGGCAGATTATGGTTAGGGTTTGAATACGGCGAAATGAGTACCAAGGACATCCCAGCCCCGTCCGCGGCTTCCGGCCAGGGGATCGTGTCATCAAAAACGAAGTCCTTGATCACGGCTCCGCTAGCGGCATTCAGGATCACTTGTTCCCCCTGGTTATTCAAACTGCCGGTGTAGACACCCAGCACCCGGGGAGCCGGGGTCAGAGCCGCATACCGCAGCGCGATGGCCGCGGCATTCTTCACAAAGATCGCCCGCTCACCCGGCTGCAGCACTTGATTTCCCAGGGGATTCGTCGTGATGCCGGCTGTGAAGCGGATGCCCGTGAGGTCCACCCGGGCCGTGGTGCTGATGTTTAGTATCTCGATGAATTCATACTCGTCCTTATCCGGTGCCAGGGCCAGCTCCGCGGCCAAGGTAGGGTTCTCAGGATTGTAATGCAGTTCACTGACTACAGTGTTGGCAGCGCTGGCGGCCTCAGTAGCAACGCTGAAAAACGTGCCAGTCAGCGCGCTCCAGACTCCATTCAAAAAGGCCCGAGCATTTACCGTGGCTGGATTATTCAGCGTGATGGCACCGCTGTAAAGTTGCGCGCCACCTGTGAGAGCGGGACTACTCAGCATGGCAGCAGTGGCCGCCACGATCTCGCTCTCCATGAGAAAATCATTGTCGCCAGCGGCTGTATTCAGCCCTTGGATAGCCAGGACATTGGTGCCAGCTGTGAGCAGATTCTTGAATGCGGTGATATCCATTTTTTCCTGCACGATGGCATCTGTATCAGCACGCACGGCGCTGGCAGAGGAGGCTCCGTTGGGCGTGCCGGCAGGCGCATTGCGCTCAATGATTTTCGTGCCATTGAGATAGGCGATGAAGCCGTCATCATAACGCACATTCAGCTGGAGGTAGGCGGTATCCGTCACCTCCTGCGCCGTGAGCGCGAAGTCCTTCCGTGTGAGCAGGGTAGTGCTGACGCCCTGCATGGCGGACTGCACATTCGTCGCGATGTATGGCGAATAAGAAACGGCGGCATCAGTATCGTAGCCCACTCCCCCGCTGGCCGTGCCCCAGGAGACCGGCACGGTATAGGCGGCATTTTTCCAGTCCGCAGTGATGACCGTGGCGGATGGATTGAAGAGGGCCAGCACTTCATTCGCCGTCAGGCCCCGGTTGTAGATGGCGACGTCATCGATACTGCCGGCAAAGGCACGCTCTGTCGGCGCTCCGCCGCGGCTGCCGATGTTCCATACGTTATTCGCAACAGTGTTGCCAGCCACGGGCACTGCACCGGTCGCATCCACGATGCTGGCCACCTGCACCCCGTTTTTATAAAGCCGCCACGTCGTGCCGTCGTAGACCCCGCAGACATGCTGCCAGGTGTTGATAGTGGCTCCACCGGTAAAATTAGCGGTATGATCTGCTCCGTTCCATGAGCCGGCGGTCAGCAAA
>JAYVJI010000670.1:0-3145 GCA_043769435.1 Verrucomicrobiota bacterium | reverse complement strand
TTTTTGACAATGCGAAAGTCAGTGATCACTTTGCCATTATCCCCACCGGAGTAGTCCCGAAGAAATTGAGCCCGGAAGAACTCCGGATCTATGATATGGTGACGCGGCGCTTCATCGCCACCTTTTTCCCGTCTGCGGAGTTTGAGGTGACCACCCGCATCACCCGCATCCAGAGGGACGCCTTTCGCACCGATGGCAAGGTCCTCGTCGTTCCCGGCTGGATGGCCGTCTACGGAAAGCAGGTCGCAGAGGACGGCCAGCAAAACCTTTGCCCGGTCAGGCCCGGTGAACCCGCCCGTACGGACGCCATCGAGGTCGTGGAAAACGTGACCAAGCCGCCGCCCCACTTCAATGAGGCCACCCTCCTCAGCGCCATGGAGGGCGCCGGCAAGCTGGTGGACGATGACGAACTCCGCGAGGCCATGAGCGAGCGCGGACTCGGCACCCCGGCTACCCGGGCAGCCACCATCGAAGGCTTGATCTATGAGCAATACATCGCCCGGAATGGCCGTGAACTGATCGCCACACCCAAGGGCATTTCGCTGATCGATCAGCTGGGCACCATCGGTGTGGAGTTGCTCTGCTCCCCTCAAATGACGGGCGAGTGGGAATATAAGCTCAAGCAAATGGAGCAGGGAAAGCTGGACCGCAGCAGCTTCATGAACGACATCCGTAAGCTGACGACCGAGCTGGTGAACAAGACCCGCGCCCAGGCCAACAGTTTGCAGCAAATGGACTATCCGGACCTGGCTGCCAAGTGCCCACTGTGCGGCGCAGAGGGACTGAAAGTCACCGACAACGCCTACCAGTGCCGGTCCTGTAATTTCAAGGCCTACAAAGTCGTAGCCGGAAGATTCCTCCAGGACGCAGAGGCCAAAGAACTCTTTACCAAACGCTTTGTCGGCCCGCTGGAGGGATTCCGGAACCGCTTCGGTCAGGAGTTCAATGCCGGCCTCAGCCTTGATGCCGAAGGCAAAGTCGCCTTCGCTTTTGAGAAATCCGAAGTCCAAGAAAAAGAAGCGGAAGCCCTCTCAGACGACAGCCTGATCCTTTGTCCCTGCCCCGTATGCGCCAAAGCCGGACGCAAAGCTAACATCTACGAAGCGGAATCCTCCTACTCCTGCGAGTCCGTCATCAGAGGCGAGAACGTCTGCAAGCCCAAGGCCAGACTCAGCAAGGAACTCTGCCAGTTTCACATCCCCCGGGAGCAGGCACTGAAATACTTTCAGGAAGGCAGAACCGACGTCATCGACAAATTCATCAGCAAGAAAAACCGTCCGTTTTCAGCCTCCCTGGTGTGTAACGTCGAAGGCAAAAAGCTCCTCGAGTTTGATTTCCCGCCGCGTGCCCCGAAAGGCGAAGGAGAGGATGGCAAACCCACTCCGGCCCGCCGCTACCCCGCCCGCAACAAGGTACCTGCCAAAGCGCCTGCCAGAAAGGCCCCGGCCAAAAAAACAATTAGAAAACGGTTAGCTCCGGATTGATGCCGGATAGCACTTCCGCATTTGCTTCCAGCCGGGAACGGCGATTCGGGCCATTCGGGCAGGCTGCGAGCCGTAAGCCCTCGCGGGCCAAATGATCGGGTCATCTTGCGGCGGCATTAAAATAAAATATGTCCCGAAGAAACGCGCCGAGAGCGAGCGCCGGCGTCGCCGTCTTCCATAAGTCCATTCTATAACTACGAGAGTTTCCGTGAATCGCAGCGACTAAATTTGAGAGCGCCTACGGCGACAAATCCCTGCCGTTACTGCTATCAGTAGCGAGGAAGCAGGCTCAGGCACCGCCCCGGCGATGATCGGTATATTCGGCTCGGTTTCCCATGCCCAGCCGATGAGGCCCGCAGCGAAGTTGGGGCGGTCACTAACCCATAGTTTGGCCCAGCCGTAGTGCGGGCCATCCGGCATTTGCAGTTCGAAACCCATGTAGGCAGTCTGTCCGAAGAAATACCCGTCACAGCCGGTGTTTACGCAGATACCTATGTCGGCAGTAGGCAAATAATCTCCATCCATGTAGAGCCTGTTGTCACGGAACCAGTGAAGATTGGCTCCGAGTATTTCGCTTCCGATGAGTGTTCCTTCCGGCAGCGGTTCGATGCCCCTCTCTATGAGATCCGGACGAATTGTCCGCGCAATGACTCCGTTACCACTTATGGCACGGATACCGCCCGCTTGGATACTGTGAAGAAACACTGCATCCCGAACCCCGTCGTTGTTAATGTCGAAATCAGTATGATCCAGAAAGCCCGGTGAGCTGATAGGGATAGACTCGGCAGGAAAGGTAGCAATGACTGCAGCGTTGGCAAAGTTGGAAGCAACCACGCCTGACAACCCAACCACCATCGCAGCAGCATTAGAAAAAAACCTTTTCATGGCTGCCCCCTCTTCAAACGCCGGCAGCACGGGCTGTGGCGCCTGCGTCTGGAGCAGCACAGTAGGCCCAGAACCGCCAGCGAGGCGGTTGCAGGCTCAGGCACCGCCCCGGCTATGATCGGTATATTCGGCTCGGTTTCCCACGCCCAGCCGATGAGGCCGGCCGAGAAGTAGGGACGCGGGCTTACCCTGAGCATCACCCAGCCATAATGAGGTCCATCCGGCATTTGCAGTTCGAAGCCCATATATGCTGTCTGGCCAAAGAAGTATCCATCGCAGCCAGTGTTCACGCAAATTCCTAGATCAGCAGTGCTGAAATCTCCATCCACATAAAGCCTGCTGTCACGGAACCAGTGTAGATTGCCCCCAAGTATGTTAGGGCTAATCAGAGTCCCATCAGGCAGTGGCTCAATGCCTCGCTCGATGAGGTCAGGCCGAATCGTCCGGGCGATAATACCATTGCCATTTAATGCCCTGATACCAGCATACTGGTGGTTATGCAAAAACACCGCATCCCGATTGCCATCATTGTTAATATCAAGATCAGTATGTGCGGACAGGATGGATTCGATGGGGATGACCTCCGGCGGGAAAGTGGCGATGACCGCAGCGCAGGCAGGCCCGGTAAAAATGACGCCGGCGAGCACCGCCATGAGGGCTGCGCACATTTGGAAAAGCCTTCTCACGGCTGCCCCCTCTTCAAACGCCAGTAGCGTTTTGGCTCCGCAGCGCTGGCGGAGCGGGTGACGGAATTGGTGACTGCCGCGGCATAGACG
>JAYVJI010000669.1:0-1874 GCA_043769435.1 Verrucomicrobiota bacterium | reverse complement strand
GTGGGATCTGCGGAAGCGGCAGCCTCACCTGTTAGGCCGGGTGCTTCAGTATCCGCCAGCAGGCGGGGGAGCACATCGCCCCACCATTCTTCCCGATCCAGATAGTCATTGAGCAGCACGGTTTGCTGCTCGTCATCCAAATATGGCATGATCGCGCCGGTGGTGTCTCCGGCGACTGCATCCGTTGCCCCAGCGGTCTCGCGGGAGACACCCGACTGCCTGCCAGCTTCAGTCGCTGAGGGCACCTGCATGGCCGGGGACCACAACACGTTGTTGGCAGCCAGCGCGCGGAAGACTGCATCCTGTTGCGCGGCACTGAGATTCAAGAGGGGAATGAGGCGCTGCAGTTCGTGGTTGGCATCAGTTTCGACTTTGGCAGCCCTTTGCGCCAGCTCCGTCTCCTCGCCAGCCTGGGTGGCCTCCTCAGACGGAGCCGGAATCACCAAGGGCATTTCCAATTTACCGCTGCGCTCCGCGCCCACCGCTGCCGGGCCTCCAGAAATAGACTCTGCAGGCGGGGCAGCCGGAGAAGGCGCTACTTTGGGAATTCTTTTTGCCGCCGGCACGGCGCTGACTGTGGACCCCGGTTTCCGTGCAGCCCAAAGTCCCGCAACGCCAAGCACCGCGATGACAGCTGAAAGCACTATTATTTGATATGATGACATCTTCATTGCTGGTCGTTAGAGTTGATTCGCGCCGAGGAGTGGCGAGGGGTTTTCCTTAATGAGGGGAGCAAAACGTGTTAGAATAAGCTGGCGGAGTTTTTCTCTGGAAACCTTCAGCCGGGCACCACGTCCTGGCAATTCCATCGCCAGAATGTCATGCGCCTCCAGAAGGCGCAGATGGATGGCCAGTTGTGCACGGTCCCGGGCACCGATGATATTCTGGGCCACTGGGGCTAGATGCTTCCGGACGATGTCGGTTTCCTCGCTGGTCAGGGAGAGGTCGCGGGCCAGCGCCTGGGTCGCGGATTCCATCCAGTCGCCAGTTGAGACTGCGGGATTCACTGTGAACGCATCAGTTGCAGGGGTATGGCGACTCCCCAGAACCCAGCCAGCCAGCCCGCCGGAGGCGAAGATGGCTGGCAAACAGAGGGCAATGATCAATCGCTGCTTCATGATTTCCGGATCAGAAATGATTCACTCCGGGAATCTCAATCCCGGGTGCAGTGAGAAGCGGCCCGCTCTCCTGATTCCCCTCACTGGGCAGGAAAACTAGGACCAGGCAGGCAGCAGCCACCCCAGTGATAGCACCGCGAAGCGACCACCGAGCCCAAAAACAAACGCGTTCATTCCGGCGTAATTCCGCCCAGCGCGCCACTATTCCTGTAGTAAACCCTGGAGGCGGCACGCAGTCCTCCTCTGGCTCCACGTGCAGTACCGCGCGCCGTAGGGCGGCGGCGCGATCCCATGCTTGTTTTTCCAGTTTATCGTGGTTCATAGTCGTAGTCCTCCTTCCAAAGTTTTGAGCGTGTTGTTGAGTTTGCGGCGGGCCCTCATGGCGGTGACCTTTATCTTACTCGATCCCCACCCGGTAAGGCCAGCGATTTCTTTCACAGATTTTTGCTCCAAGTCCAGCATCCGCAGGATGACTTGCTCCTGCGGTTTGAGGCTGGCGATTAATTTCTCCACCACTTCCGATGATTCCCGGCTGGCCGGAGGCGGGGTTTCTTCCTCTACGGAAAAAGTAGACTCGATGAAAGCGGCTTCCTCCCTGCCCAGATCCGCAAAGCGTATTTCCGGGCGGGACCGCTGGCGTCGGAGCCGGTCGTAACAGGTGTTCAAGGTGATCCTCGAGACCCAGTGAGGAAAGGGCTGTTCATGCCTGTATGTATTGATGCGGCTGAAAACCTTCATAAAAACATCCTGGGCGAG
>JAYVJI010000668.1:0-2256 GCA_043769435.1 Verrucomicrobiota bacterium | reverse complement strand
TGACAGGAGGGACAACTGTCACCAATGTGTGGACATGGGATGGCACCTTAGCACAGAACTTTCAAGAGCACTTTGCACATGGCTTCTATACACCCAATCTTGATGGTGGCGATGGCTGCACCCAGATCGATTTGTTTCACCATACAGAAGCCCCTAGACATCTTATGGTTTTTGCGGCTGGAAACGACCGCTTGGAAGGACCGGGCGCTGCGGTTGCCACGTATTACACCGTAAATAACAGTATCGGGACAGCAATTACAAGTGCCAACGCGAACTATACTCGTGATTGGGCCGACGGAGACGATGGCGGCTTTGACTCACTAGACGCGCCGGGCACTGCCAAGAACTGTCTGACTGTAGGTGCTTGCCAAGATGTTTGGCGGTTGGTCAATAACGTGCGAGTTTATGGGTTCGGCCCGGGGGCTACCGTAACTAATGCAAACTTCAGTGGGGCGGGCCCTACTGACGACGGACGTATCAAGCCTGATTTAGTAGCTGTCGGTGCTGGTGATCCTGCGCTGCGTTTGGCCTTGGGCTATTTTTCCACCAATGCGCAGGGTCAGCAGACTCCATGGGATATGATCACGGCTGCCGCCAACGCGGACACGAATGCATCAATTTTCTGGTCTGGCACCAGTGCCGCCTGTCCCACTGTCACCGCTGCCCTCGGCCTGTTGACGCAACGGCGGCAGAATCTCTATCCTGCGCTTACCGCAGCGGACGCGCTGCGTGGCTCTACGCTCAAGGCTCTCGCTATTGACGGCGTGGATGATGTGGGCCCCCCCGGTCCAAGCTACGACGGTGGTCACGGATTCATGAACGCACGCACCAGTGTAGAACGCTTGAATCAGGATCAAGCCTTGGGCCGCGGTTCACTGGTAAAGGAGTTCTCTCTGGCCGTTGGCCAAGCTGTGAGTTGGATTGCCGACAGCGTGCCGGGAGCCACCTTGCAGACCTATACATTGGTCTGGAGTGACCCACAGGGCCCAGCCCGTGCGCTCGCAACGATAACGGCCCCAGACCCGCAGGATGTGATGTTGGTGAACAACATCAATGTGCAGGTCCAGCACATTGAGAGCGGGACCATCTTCAATCCATGGACGCTCAATCCCGATCTAGCCAACCGCACAGCCGCCGCCCGTAGTGCAGCCGCTGTGCGAGCAGTTGACCAACGCAATAACGTTGAGCGGATCACTATTCCCACGCCTTTAGCGGGCCGCTACCGAATCACCGTCACTCACGCCGGTAATCCCACTGGATTGCCCGCCACACACCCGGCTGCATCTGCGCAAGTGGTTTCACTGGTCATGAGCGGCACCGTTCCTGAGTTACCACAGATCACCAGCCTCGTGAAGTCAGCACCAGCTACCGAATGGATGCTAAACTTCACCGCCGATCCGGGAGCCGTTTTCACGATTCAGACTTCGTCTGATCTCCAGACATGGTCGAACATTGGCACTGTGATGGCAGCGGCAGTGACAGCGCCAGCGACGAATTCGGTCGTGATTACCTCCGCAGGAGGAGCAAATCGTTTCTGGAGACTCAGGAGGGGCCAGTGAGCCGGAGGATGCTCATTGCGCTCTGCGCAGTTCTAGCCAGCGCCACCACGGCGGCAGATGCCGCCGTGGTGGCCGTGTCGCTGCCTATTCCAGAGCAAATTAGCTCATTTTTTCAGGATCGTTTTCCACATGACGTAGACTACAACGGAAGTATCGATTTTACGCTATCGGCGAACATAAGTGGCGCATTCATTCGCACCGAACGCTCTAATCGCATCGTATTATTGAAAGAAGTTCCGCCTGATCTGGGCGGTCCAGTCGCGGCATTTCCGCTTGGGGCGTTGATTGGCGCGAACACCCTAATTGCCCCGTTTGAGTTTTTTTCCGGTGATTTCGGAGGCGATAACTTCGTGGCTGCCGACGAAGAACTGGGATATTTATCGATTGTGATTTGTTTCCAGACTTGTTCCTACACACCGTTTGCTGGACATCGTGCGTATGCAGGTTTTGAGTTTGAGCGAGACGGTCAGAAACACTACGGATACTTTGACTTGTCGGGTGCGGAACAGTCCAAGGATATTATTTTATACGGTTGGGCATGGGAGACAGAACCGGGTAGGGCTATCGGAGCGGGAGCAATCCCAGAACCTAGCACGTCGGTATACATCGGCGGCAGCGCACTCCTGCTCTGGCAACGCAACGCCTCCCACCGGAAGGAGAACAAGGCGCTGCAGCGAACAGCTAGGGGCCTATTCGT
>JAYVJI010000667.1:0-2678 GCA_043769435.1 Verrucomicrobiota bacterium | reverse complement strand
GGCATCGTGGCGGCCAGACTCACCCGTAAGTTTCACCGCCCGGTCTTCGCCCTCGCCATTGATGAAGCCGGCGAGGCCCGCGGCAGCGGACGCAGCGTCGAAGGCATCTCCCTAGTCGCCGCTCTCGATGCCTGCCGCGACCTCCTTGTCGCCGGCGGCGGGCACGAAGCCGCAGCTGGCATGACCATCCGTGAGGAAAACCTCCCCGCCTTCAGACTACGTTTTGCTGCTGCCATCGCCTCCCAGATTCTGGGTGATGAACTGGAGCCCAAGCTCTACATAGATGCCGAGACCAGACTGAGCGAACTCACCCTCGACTTCCTCCGTAACTACGCCCTGCTCGCCCCCTTTGGCCAAGGAAATCCCCGGCCCCTCTTCATGGCCCACGGCGTCCAGGCGATGAATGAACCACGCCTCATGCGGGAGCGGCACTGGAAATTCGACTTCTACCAAGACGGCAGCACCAAAGGCGGAGTCTGGTTCAACGGCGGTCACGAGATGGCCGTGCTCCCGGAGCCGCCATGGGACGTCGCCTTCTACGTCGACCGCAACACCTTCCGGGGCGAAACTTACGTGCAGCTGCTCGTCCAGCACATCCGCACCAGCGGGACCGCTTGACTCCTGCTCTCGTGGCGTGGCTGGCGAGCCGTGCCCCTGGCATGGCCCGATGGCCGGCACCTTGGCGGCGCATAGCTGACGGCTGTTTAAAATGCGCAGGCGTGCCGTAAAAAATTTCTTGCGGTTTGTGCATCCAGGCTGAAGAGTTCCCCGTTGAAGGACGATCCACTATTTCTTTGGTGGCTCTGAACACATCATCCAACCTTATTCATTCAAACATGAAATTACTTCCTCTCTTCTTCGCCGGTGCGATCCTTACTCCTGCTCTCAGTTCCGCCGGCCTGATCTACGGGCTGACAAGCACTAATGGTCTCGTCAGGTTTGATTCTTCCTCCCCGGGGACGGTCACCAATCTGGGCACCATTTCCCAGACCGGCATCGTCGATCTCGATTTTTATCCTGCCAATGGCGTGCTCTATGGAGCCGTCAGCGATGGTCGCCTTTACCGCATCAATACCGCTGACGGCAGCGCCACGCTCGCCGTGACTCCAGCCAGCGCCATCACCGGCGTGACCGATTTTGATTTTAACCCATCTGCTGACCGCGCACGGATTTTCGCTACATCCAGCACCAATTTCCGCCTCGTGCCGGACATCATCACTGCGCCTAACACCGGCACACCGGGAGCCGTCATCAGCGATGGCACCTTCACCTTCGCCTCCAGCTTCAGTCTCGTCAGCTCGGCCTATTCGGGTAACATTGATGCCGGCCCGACCAATCCCACCACCCTCTACAGCCTTGATGCCACGGGCGACCGGCTCCTCCGCCACAGCACCACCGCAGGCGTGGATCCAGCAGGCTCATTCAACACGTTGAACCTCGTAGGGCCGCTTGGTTTTGACCTAGGGACAAACGCAGGATTCGATATCGACCAAGCCGGTATCGCGTTTGTCAGCAATGGCAACTCCCTCTTCACGGTTAACCTCACCGATGGCAGCACGGCCGCCCTTGGGACCTACGGTGGCCCGGGCAATCTGGTCAGCATCGCCGCCGTCGCTGTGCCCGAAGCCTCCACCGCTTCCGTCGTGCTTCTGGCTGGCCTGAGCACCTTGCGCCGCCGCCGCCGCATATCCTGATCGTTGGCAGGCGCCTGATAACCGCTCCCGCAACCAGCTCCCGCAACCAGCGACAAAATCGCGGTTCACCGGTGATCGGCGTTTATTTACTCAGGTAGACCCACGGCCTTTCGAGCCGTTCGCGTGTTTCACGGCCTTGTCCACGAGCTGGTGTGGATGATGCCGCCTGCGCCTAGCCTGCCGGTGATCCGTCAGCCGGGAATTTCCGGCACGCCATCCGCCGTGATGGCCGGCGGCGCGGCGAGCCAGTCCATGCCGCCGCCGAGCGCGAGACAGCCGTGATTGTAGAGCGAGTGGCGCGCGGCGGCTTTGAAAAAGTGCCGCTGCCGCCCGCGCGCCCGGTCCACGTGCTCAAGCGAACCGTCGCGGCGGCAGCAGCGCGCATCGTCGGGAGCTGACGAGGATGACGAGGACGGGGTGCTGATTTATGAATCGACGGCCTTTCGGATCGTCGGGGCGCAGATCGGGGCGTGGTCGCAGTTGCAGGTGGCGGCGCATCATGCGCTGCCGCCGGGGGGGCCGGCCTATCTGAATGCATGGTGCGATTTCAACACGGACGGGGATGTGGCGGATGCGGGGGAGCGGATCGCGACGAATGTCCTGGCGGTGGAGGGGGTGAACCTCATCGCGTTTTTCACGCCGCCGGCGGTGACGCCCGGTGTGTCGGTCATGCGGGTGCGGCTGGCGAGCGGACAGCTCGGGGCTGCGGGCTACGGCGGGTTTGGCGGCATTGGCGAGGTGGAGGACCACCGCATCGATTTTGTGCGTCCGTCGGGGGCGACGAATGTGCAGGCGCATGAGGCGAACGGGCAGGTCTGGATCACGTGGCAGTTCAACACGGCGGCCCCGGCGCAGGTGTATGAGGTGTATTGACAGTTGCAAAAGTTCCTGCATACTGCATCATAAAGATATGAGTGTTACACGCGCCGCAAAATCGCCTTCCAGAAAAACCCGTGCCGCCCAGCGTAAAGCAGCTATCAAAAA
>JAYVJI010000666.1:0-4201 GCA_043769435.1 Verrucomicrobiota bacterium | reverse complement strand
AAGCGTTGCACGTCATCAATCGTCAAGACAAAGGTCAGCGCCGTGATCGGACCGACGCCGTCTACTTCCTGCAAACGCGCCGCCTCTGGATAGCGTTCAACAATTACCGCCTCAATCTTCCTTTCTAACGCTTTCACCTGCGCGACGCACGTCTCTAAAACTAGCAACATAGGATTGACCGTCTCTAACTAACCGCGTGCCATGCCACAGCTCGGCAAAATCCATGAGCGCCTCGCGAGTATTCGGGATCACCCCCCGCTCGTGAATTTCGCCCGCTGCTGAGATCACACAATAATGGTGCGTGCGATCTCCGAGATCTAAGCCGTAATTGATTAGCGTCGCTTGACAATCATTAAATCCGATTTTTAGGGCATCACCAATATGAAAGTGAGCGACGAGGAACTCGAGCGGCTATCGACTAAAGAGTCGATCCGGGTGATTCGTCGGTTGGAGGCGAAGATCGACGTATTGGTAGCTGAGGCCAGAGAGCGGATGAAGGCAAACGCCGCGTTTAGCAAAGGCACCAGCAAAGCCAATCCCAAGAAGCCGGGCCGCAAGGCTGGCGAGGGGCTCTCCACCAATCGCCCCGAGCCCACGCCACGTGCAGGTGATTAGGTCGAGGACATTTTCGTGCTCTTGAGTGTTGATGCGCGGGAGTGTCCGGGCTGCCAAGTGCCACTGGAGACGACCCACGAGACGGCCACCATCTTTGTCACTCTCCCGCACCGCACGAAATCCGTCGTAAATGCCTTCGCCGGACTGCTCAAAGGCGACTCGTTGATTCAAGCCTGTGAGCGATGGGCTCACAACGGTAATCAAATGCCCAGATCAATTCATGACGTCTATTATGAAGCCTCTGAGAATGGGAGGTGCCGTGGATTTCGCTATCGCTGGAAGTTTGTGCCTAGGGATTCCTGTTTTTCGCTGGCGACTCTGCGGATGAGGGTGACGACGCTGGCGGCATCATAGGGTTTTGGGAGGAAATTCCGGCCAGGAATGAGTTCGCTGCCCTGCACGAAAAGATCCGCACTGTAGCCGCTGCTGTAGATGACTTTCAGGTCGGGTCGTTCATCCAGCAGCTGACGGGCGAGATCATGGCCGGTGGCGCCTCCGGGCATGACGATGTCGGTGACCAGCAGGTCGATGCTGTCTTTGTTAGCGGTCCATTTTTCATAGCCATCTCTGGCGTCGCAGGCTTCGATGACCTGACAGCCACAATGCTTGAGAACCTGCCGCATGATGCTGCGCACAGCGGGCTCATCCTCCACCAGCAGAACATTCAACTTGATGGGAGTAGCGAGGTCTAGGGCCTTCGGTGAGGTGACGGGCATCTCCGCGGCGACGGGCAGGTAAATGAAGAAGGAGGTCCCCTGTCCCGGGTCACTGAACACTTCGATCCAGCCTTCGTGTTGCTTTACGATACCGTAGACGCTGGCGAGGCCGAGGCCCGAGCCCTCGCCTACTTCTTTGGTGGTGAAAAAGGGCTCGAAGATGCGTCTGCGGGTGGCTTCGTCCATGCCCTTGCCGGTGTCTGTGACGCTGAAGCGGACGAACTGGCCGGGGCGGGCTTCAGGATTCTGCGCCGCACGGGAGGCGGAAATTCCGATGGTGCCGGTGGCGATGCGGAGCTGTCCGCCGCGGGGCATGGCGTCACGGGCATTGATGACGAGGTTCATGACGGCCTGGCTGATGCCCGGGGCATCCCCCATGACAGGTGCGAGGCCTTCCTGGCATTCCCATTTCACTTCTATCTGCTCCCCGATGAGCCTCTGGAGCATGGCCGCGTCCGTGGCGATGAGTGCATTCAGGTCCAGTGGTTCCGGCTGGAAGAGCTGACGCCTGCTGAAGGTGAGCAACTGGCGGGTGAGGGAGGCGGCCCGTTCCCCTGCGGCCAGGGTCTCGCTGAGCGCAGCGCGGGTGTCATCTGTGAAGTCATTGGTGGCCAGCTGGAGGCTGATGTGCCCCTGGATAACAGTTAGTATGTTATTGAAATCATGCGCCACACCGGCGGCAAGCTGGCCCACTGCCTCCATTTTCTGGGAATGCATGAGCTGGGATTCCAGATGCTTTCGCGTGGTGATGTCCTCGGCCATGAGGATGAGGTGCGGACCGCCGCTGATGGTGGTAGGCTGGGTGGATAGCTGGACGTGGCGCGGGGTGCCGTCGCGGGCGGTGAGGGTGGCCTCGTCTCCCATGAGCGGGTGCGGTTTTTGCAGGGAAGCCATGAGACCGGTGTGGGAAAGGAACGCTGAGGAGTGGTCCAGTAATTCATTGCGGCGGAATCCCAGCAGGGCGGTGAAGGCTTCATTGGCATCAACCACCCGTCCGGTGGCAAAGCAAATGATCGCCTGGGCAAACGGGGCGGCCTTGAAGGCTACGGAGAACCTTTCCTCGCTGTGCCTGAGTTCTGCGGTGCGGTCCTCCACTGCTTTTTCCATTTCACTGAACTTGGCGCGGGCGTGCCGGGCCAGCTGCCATTTCCGGGTGAGGCTGGCAGCCAGTTGCTGGACTTCTATGGTATCGAATGGCTTCTTCAGGATGAGGAGGTTGTCCGTGGCACCGAGGCGGGCGCGGAGGTCTCCCCATGAGTAGTCGCTGTAGGCGCTGCAGATGACGACCTGGACGCAGGGATCCACGCGCCAGAGCTGCTGGACAGTTTCTAGGCCGTCCCAGCCCGGCGGCATCCGCATATCCACAAAGGCGACGGCGTAGGCATTCCCCTGCTGACAGGCGGCGGCAGCCATGGCCACGCCCTCCTGTCCCTGGGTGGCGGTGTCCACTTCCCATGATGGCACGGCGGTCAGGGGCTGTGCCGCTCCGAAAACCGCAGCCTCTGCCGCGTGCAAGCTGGCTAGGGCATCCCCCTGCGGCTTCAGGATACGTGAGATATCAGCAGCGATGGCTGGATTATCGTCGATGACGAGGAGGCGTGGTTCAGGCTGAGGCATTGGCAGGCGTTGGGAAAATTTCTGGCTGTGACGTGGAGGCCGGTAAAGCGGGATCGATGATGACAGAGGGCAGTGTGAGAATGAAGGTCGCGCCGCAGCCCGGCCCGTCGCTCCGGGCGGTGAGCTGACCGCCCAGAGTTCTGGCAGCGAGGGCACTGGTGTGCAGGCCAAACCCATGGCCATCCCGCCTGGTCGTGAACCCATGGCTGAAGATGCGGGTGAGGTTTTCCCGGGGAATGCCCATGCCGTTATCCGTCACCCGGATATCCAGCATACCCGAAGCGCCGGGCTGGAGGGTGACGGTCACGAGGCACTCATGAAAGGGTCTGCTGCGCACGGCTTCCCGGGCATTGCGCAGGAGGTTGATGAGGATCTGCAGGACCCTGTGCCGGTCTGAGCGGACGGTCACGGGTGAGACATCCCTGACCACGCGGATCAGGCTTTTCTCTTCTAGGGGGTCAATCGCGAGCCGGATGGCATCGTCCAGAATATCTGTCAGGTCCACCTCCTCCAGCGCAGTCATGTGGCGGGCATATCCCTGCTGCGTGGACACTATCTCGCGGAGATGGCGGATGCCCGTGGAAACCGTGGCCAGTTCCGTGCAGAGCTGCGTCTGCTCGCCGTTGAGGGTATCGCTGAGCTGTGCTAGGTAGCTGGAGACATTCCGGCCTTGGGGATCAGCCATGAGGAATTCCAGCAGCGCATCTCCTTTTGAGGTCATGAGCACGGCTAGTCTGTTCAGGCCTGGCAGCGCACTGCTGCGCACACATTCCTGCATGAGATTTCCGGCGACGTTGACGGTATTGAGGACGTTCCCTACATTATGCAGGACTCCGGTGGCCACCTCCGCCATACCAGCTTGGCGGCTGCTATCCACCAGCTGCCGGTTCACCCTAGCCAGTTCGTCTGCGCTATCCCGCTCGCTGGTAATGTCTAGCAGCACCCCGCGGACGATCTTTTGATCATTCTGATCTGTACACACAGCGCTGTCTCTGATCCAGAGGAAAGTGCCATCGCTGGAGAGCGCTTGGTATTCCAATGTGCAGGACTGCGCGGAGGCGCGTTCTACTGCTTTCCGGTGCTCAGGGTTTATCCTGCTGTGCCAGAATCCCGGGTCCCCGGTGAATGCCCCCGGCGTGTAGCCCAGCATGGACTGCACCTGGCGGCTGACATAAAGCCATTTTCCCGTCCTCAGGTCCAGCTCATAGACCACGCCGTCTATGGAGTTCAGCAGCGCATCTATCCGGTCCCGC
>JAYVJI010000665.1:0-4265 GCA_043769435.1 Verrucomicrobiota bacterium | reverse complement strand
GTCTCGACCACGTTCCTGGACCCGGGGGACTCATCGAGGGACTGCGGGCAGCCGGGTGCCATGCCAGCCAGCTCACCGGTTCCCAGTCATGAGGGTTCCGCCGCTGCGGTCCGCCTCCGGCAGCTGCAGCCGGCTTTGAGACGTATGGCTGCGTGTGCTCCGTGCCGCCACCAGTCCTGCGATGGCTGTGAGCAGCATAGCTAGGGATAGGAATAGAAGCTTGCGCTCAATGGGTCGGGAGATATTCATTTCCACTCGATCTTATAGAAATGCGTATTATCAATCAATGAAATTTTTTGTTTGCAATTCCACTAAAATTACCGCAAAGATGAGAAATCAGGATCTGCTTGACCAGTATTCATTATGGGCAACCTGATTCCCGCCTGAAAAGGCAGCCCAATTCCGGGCGCTAGCAACCAACCGAAAAGACCAACTAACTAACTAACTGATTCATGAAAAACACAATGACAATCGCCGCACTCGCCATGGGTGTCGCCACTTCCATCGCCGGCACCATGCCTATGCCTGCTCCTTCAGGCAAAGGCCCGGCCCCAGCTCCTGCCAGCGATCCCTGCGCGAGCCCTATCAACTATAACAGCCTCCGTGCAGACTATCTCCACACCTGGTTTGATCTTGATGGTGTGGATGATGCCAATGGCTTGGACCTCGTGCTTGAGTATTCCCCGTTCCAGAACGTCTACCTCAATGTCAGCGGATCATACGTTGACGTGGGTGGCATCGACTCCTGGGGTGCCACTGGCGGCATTGGTGGCTATGTGCCATTGACCGACAACGTGCATCTGGCTGCTGACGCAGGCGTGATCTGGGGTGATTTCGACGGTAACAGCGAAACCGGCTGGTACGCCCGCCCCCACATTCGTGCTAGGTTCTCCTGCTTTGAAGTTCACGCTGGAGCCAAGTACATCTGCCTCGACAGCGAAGGCAACTGGGAAGGCTTTGCTGATGCATTCTACCAAGTCGCAACCGGCGTGGACCTCGCCCTCGGGGTTTCCTTCAACGAGGACGCCACCACGCTGGCCGCCGGCATCCGTTTCCGCTTCTAAAAGCCGGGACTGACAGGGCAGGGAAGTGCCCGGCATTTCCTAGCCTCTCATAGCAACCGCTCTTCAGTCACCTGAAGAGCGGTTCTTTTTTGTCCTGGCTAAACTACCTCTTCCGGGCCAGTGACCGCCGTGCCTGTTCTTCTTATTGTTCCCTGCTTTCATGAGCGCGCCCGGCTGCCCGGTTTCCTACCGGAACTCTGCCGCGCCCTGACGGAAAGCGGGCAGCCAGTGAGGCTCCGCGTCGTTGATGACGGCAGTGGGCCTGAGGAACAAGCTTGGCTCGGGGAATGGATCGCTGCTCAGCGGAAGTTATGGCCGCTCCTGCTGCCGCCACTCCTGTTGGCGCAGAACTCTGGCAAAGGGGGCGCGGTCTATGCCGGCTGGGACGACTGCGATGTGGTCACAGCTCCGACAGTGCAGGCCGCGCAGTGGCTTGGATTCGTAGATGCAGATGGAGCCATCAGCCCAGCTGAAGTGATCCGGTTGATTTCCCTGCTGCCTGAGCCAGGGGCCGGGCCGTCCGCCCTCTACGCGGTGCGCACCGGCGGGGAGGGCACGGTGGTCACGCGGGAACCCGGGCGGGCCTTGTCTGGCAGGGTCTTCCGCTGGCTGGTGCGCCTACTGTTCCGGTTTCCAGTGCCAGACACCCAGTGTGGCTGCAAGTTCATCCCCGCTGCCGGCTGGGCTCGGCTCCGGTCACATCTGCATGAGACTCGCTTCACTTTCGACGTTGAACTGACGGCTCAGCTCCTGCGCTCCGGCATCCCTATCAGGACAGTCCCTATCCATTGGAGCGAAAGCCCCGGAAGCCGCCTGAACCCCGGCAGCGCGTTCTCCATGCTCCGCAGCGTCCTCCGGCAATGGTGCCGCAGTAGGTTTTCGAGGTCATCAGCACCCTTATGAGTGTGACCAATAACCCCGTCGGGCTGGTGCCGCCGGTGTAGGCCGTGGATTTTTCCGAGGTGAAGAGCAGCCCGTAATTGGCCATGCCCGGTGCCAGATCGCCTAGGCGGGTGAAGACAGTCCGTGCTCAAGATAGTCTAGCACCTGATCATCCGCCGTGGGCATAGCGGGCAATGCTGAAAGCAGGCTGGCGCAAGATTTGCCCTCGGTATCCCAGCGAGCCCGATGAATGACCTGAGAGAACGAATCCGAAGGGGCGAGACGGGCATCGGCGAGTCGCTGATACGCCTTCATGTCTATGGAAATGGTTTTGGTGGCCATGCACAGTGCATACACGGACCGCTCGCGCTTGTCAAGCTAATGGCCCGATTGGCAGTCAGCGGCGTCAGCGGCAGGTTCAGCACTTCTTGAAGCGGGCCGGGCGGTTTACCGTCAAATTGAGCATCGCATAAAACTCAAGAGAACCCTCAGCGCCGACCATTCCCCTCGCACCGCCGAGGCTGGACGCAATCCCTCCGTCAGCAGCGCCATCGGATCAGCGCTGCCGGGTAATTTGGTGATGCTGATTCCAGCCGGAGGATGAGTCATCTTATCGTATCAACAATCGCTGCCTGCCACGAAGTGTGACCTGGAAAAATATAAAATCATGTGCTAATCATAGTCAAACGAATGACCGCCCCGCAGGATCACACCGCCGCCTTTCCTCTCACCCGCTGGAGCCTCGTGCTCTCGTCGCTTGGGGAAAACGACGCTGCCTTCGAAGCACTCTGCCGCCTCTATTGGTCGCCGCTCTACGTTTTTTGCCGCCGCAGCGGGCTCGGCATCGAGGATGCCGAAGACGTCACGCAGCGGTTTTTTCATGATTTGCTAAAAAACCGTGCCGTTCTGCTGGCTGATGCCTCGCCCGACGCCGGGCGTTTGCGCACCCTCTTCCTCCGCGTGCTCCAACGCCGCATCGCCGATCACCATCGTCATAACTTGCGCGAAAAGCGTGGCGGAGGTCAGGTCGTTTCGCTGGATACCGAAGCTGCCGAGGCCGACCTTTGCGCCATGTCCGCCGATGCCACACCGGAGCAAGCCTCCGACCGTCAATGGGCGCTGACCGCTTCCGCCGCCACCTCCGGGACGACATCGCCGAGACCATCTCCAGAACAGAACTCGAAGCCCTCCAAGCCGCCCTGCGGGCTGTGCCGGCATTCTAACATTCCACTTCACCCGCATGGCCCCAATCGATGATTTTCCTCAGCTTGATGACACTCCGCAGCCGGGGAATTTTCCGGCGACGCGCTGGAGCCTTGTCTTGGCGGCGCGGGGCCAAGATACGATCCTAGCGCGGCGGGCGCTGGGGGAACTTTGTCAGTCTTACTGGTATCCGTTGTATGCGTTTGTGCGGCGGCAGGGACTGACCCCGGAGGATGCGGAGGACTGCACCCAAGAGTTTTTCCACTCGCTCATCGAGCGCGATTCGCTGCAGACGGTGGCACCGGAGGCGGGGCGGCTGCGGAGCTTCCTACTCTCTTCGGTGAGGCACCACATCGTGGATGCCGCGCGGCGCCGCACCGCGCAAAAGCGTGGTGGCGGAGCGGTGGTATCGATCGACCAGCAGCGGGCGGAGGAACTCATGGAGGCTGAGCCGGATGCGGGTGCTGGAGCGGAATTGATGTTCGACCGGAGCTGGGCGCACGCCCTCATGGAGGCGGTGATGGGTGACCTTGAGAAGTGGTATGCTCATGCGGAACGGTCGGATTTGTTTGCCTCGCTGCGGGGCTTTCTGGAATGGAACCGTCCTGCGCCTTCCTATAGTGAAGTAGCAGCGCGGCTCGGGACTACGGAAGGGGCGCTCCGCAGCGCCGTCCACACCATGAGGCAACGGTTCCGGCAACTCATCGCGCAGCGGATCGCGGAGACGGTGAGCACGGCGGCCGAGGCCCGGGAGGAAACGGAATATCTGTGCCGGGTGCTGGCAGGGGCATGAGTGCGGAGCGGGTATGTGAAGACTGCGGTGCGCCGCTAACCGGAGTAGCCTTCGGCGGGCTGTGTGCGCATTGCCTGATGGGCGACACCACCCTGCGTCTGCCGGGCCTTGCCGCGCAGGCGGAGGTGACGCCGGTGGAACTGCAGGCCGCACTGGAGCACTACGAAATCACCGGAGTGCTGGGCCGGGGCGGGATGGGCGTGGTCTACCGGGCCCGTCAGGTCGGGCTTGACCGGGTCGTCGCCCTGAAGAGGCACCTGCACGGCGACTCGGCCCAGCCGGTGGATGTGGCCCGCTTCCGTGCCGAGGCCGAGTCGGCGGCG
>JAYVJI010000664.1:0-3490 GCA_043769435.1 Verrucomicrobiota bacterium | reverse complement strand
CCCGACACCACCGCCCTCGCCCTCACAAAAGATCCGCCGGAAATCAGCATGACCGTTTATATCCGTCCCGCCCCTAACGCCAAACCCGTCGCCTACTGGTCATGGAAAACCGAAGCCACCCCGTGGGCACCCCGCTACGAACGCTCCATTTTCATGAAGAGCCTGTCGGTTAGGTAACTAGCTAGCTAGGTAACTAACATAAAAACATGAGGACCAAGCGGAAATTATCCAAAGAGGTCCAGCCAGTTGCGGGTGGTGAGGGCGGCGGTGGCGGCGGGGGTCAGGCCGCGCAGTGCTGCAAGGGCGGCGCAGGTCATGGGGAGCGAGCGGGGGTCGTGTAGTTTCTCCGCGAGCAGCCAGGGCCCGGATTCCGGCGGAGGCGCAAGGTCCGGGGCATCGGTCTCGATGAGCAGTCTGTCCTCCGGTATATGGTTGGCAAAAACGCTGCGCTCCCGGGCTTTCCTGGGCTGTAGAAAATAGGGCGAAAATGAAAAGCGTGCGCCTTTTTCCACGAGAAATGGCACGAGGTCCGCCGGCCCGCTGTAGGCATGAAGAAGGAATCCGCGTCTGTTGTGGGGAAGCTTTCGCAGGGCCTGCCGCAGGGGCTCAAACGCTCTAACACAATGCACGCTGATGGCCCTATCGTGCTGGACAGCGAGGTGCCACTGCGCGGAGAATGCCTCTCGCTGAAGCAGGGGATCGTGCCCGGCGATCCATGTGTCGAGGCCGATTTCGCCTATGTGCATTTGCGGGTGTTGCTGCAATAAAGTGCCGAGGCTTTCCTGCCAGCGGGCGGGAGCGTCATTCACATACCACGGATGCAGCCCGCAAGAGGGCGTGAGCCATGGGTTTGCGGTGCAGAGCTGCACTACAGATGGCCAGTCCCCGGGCCGCGTGCCGTTGACCACAGCATGGCGGATGCCCTGTCCCGGCAGGGTGCGCAGGAGTTCACCCAGCCACGGGCGGAGCCGTCCGTCGTGCAGGTGGTTATGCGCATCGCAGCAGATCAGGGCAGGCATGAGCGCTTAGTGTTCCCGTGCGCCGGTCGCCGCAATAGGGCAACCCCGGAGCCTGGCGCGTTGTGGGGCAGGCTCTACACATCCCGCACTCGCGGGCGGCAGAACCTGCCCCTTTTGCGCACACGGTGGTTTCACTAGCAGGCGTTCTGTCTTCTGAAGAACGTCATGGCCATGATCTGAAAGTCCCAAAGGAAGTTCCAGTTTTCTATGTAAAAGAGGTCGCACTTTATGCGCTCACGGAGGTCTGTGTCCCCGCGGAATCCATTCACCTGAGCCCAGCCGGTGATGCCTGGCTTCACGTCGTGCCGGGCTTGGTAATGGGGGATCACTTCCTTGAGGCCGGTGATGAGTTCCGGGCGCTCCGGACGCGGACCGACGAGGGACATTTCGCCTTTGAGAACATTCCAGAACTGGGGGATTTCATCCACGTTCCACTTCCGCATGAAGCCGCCGGTGCGGAGCACGCGGGAATCTCCTTTGACGGTCCAGCCTACGCCGTTTTTTTCGCTGTCCAGTTTCATGGAGCGGATTTTCCAGATGTTGAAAGGGCTGCCGTCGCGGCCTATGCGCACTTGTTGGTAGAACACGGGGCCCCGGCTTTCCAGCCACACCAGGAGCCCAAAGAGGGCGATAATAGGGGCGCTGAGGAGTATGCCGATGAGTCCCCCGATGATGTCCACGGTGCGTTTCAGGTATTGATTCAGTCCACTGTGCAGCGGGAGGCGGCTGACGCCCAGCACCGGCACTCCGCTGATGGCTTCCAGATGGAGTCCACTGAGCAGGATCTGAAAACAGTTAGGAACGATTTTGAAGTCGACGAGTTCTTTTTCGCATAGGACGGAGAGGGCGGTGAGTTCATCCCTGCTGAGGTCCAGATCACTAACAAGGACAACGTCAACATCTTCATCCTTGATGATGCGCTGCAATTCTGAGTATTGGCCGACGACATTGATGTCTTCACCGGGGGCGAGCTTGCCGAACCCACCGGGTGGGGGCACGATTCCCGCTAGGTCAAAAGGATGTCTTTTGCCGTGGGTCAGGATCTCCACGAGGCGCCGGGATTCCTCTGTCCATCCGATGAGGAGCATCCGCTCTGAAAGCCGTCGCGCGTTCTTCTCCCGGCGGATGAGTCTGGTGAGGAGGACCCGCCACGTGAGCAGGCCGATGAGGGAGAGGCCAAAGCCGAGACCGCAGTAGATGCGTGAAATGCTGGGGTCAAACTTCAGGGTATAAGTGATGCCCATGAAGGCCATGATCCATACCAGGCAGGCGCGGGAGATGGAGTTGCTGACGTATCCCAGCGACAGGAGATGCTGAGGATTGTAAGTCCGGAAGTTCACTAGGAGTACGCCCATGAGGGCGACGCCGATCAGAAGCTGGCCTAGGTATTCGGTGAAAGCTGGCACCTCTGTGTAGAGGCCGAATTTCTGCAAAGGGGAGTGGAAGCGGATGTAGAAGGCCAGCAGGAGCATCCATGCGGTGACCGCGATGTCACCGAAGAAGCTGAAGATGACCATGCGGGCAGCGAAGTTCCGGCGGTCAGCGCGGCGGGCCAAGCCGGAGCGGGACGCGATAGCTCCAGGAGCGCTGGCGACGACGGGTGGTGCGGAAATGGGAGCAGTCATTTGATGTTCTGAAAAAGTAGCGTCAGGCCCTGGCAGGAGGCAGGGCAGGGAGGGCGGGGGCGGGCTTGAAGGAGCTGGCAAAAGCGGCGCTGGAGAAGCCCTCGTGGAGTGCCGCCCGGGAGGCGGCATTGAGTATGAACCCTGCGGGCCGGCCTCCGGCGGCGGTGAGTTGTGCGGTGGCGCGGCGTGCTGCTTTTTTGGCTGTGAAGCCTGCACGCAGCACCAGGGCGACTGCATCCACGTGGCGTGCCAGGGGGAGCGCATCCGGACACATACCCACCGGTGGCGTGTCAATGACGACGCGGTGAAACCAGCCGAGGGAATCGGAGATCAGTTTAGCGAAGGCCTGTTCATTGAGGATTTCGCCAGGGTGAGCGCGGGGGATGCCGGCGCCGAAGAGGAAGAGATTGGGAACGGTGTCGATGGCGACGCAGGCCTGGCTGCCGGCGGGCACGAGGCCCATGAGTTGTTCTGAGAGCCCGGGCTCGCGCCGTTGCCCCAGCAGGATGGTGTCGAGGACGGGCTCCCTGAGGTTGGCATCGATGAGCAGGGTGCGGTAGCCCTGGCGGGCGAAGCTGGCGGCAAAGTTCACAGCGGTATAGCTGGTGCCTGATTTCTGTGTGGGACTGGTGAAGAGGAATGATCTTGCGGCTGCGCCTCTTCCGAAGATGCTCAGCGAGGTGCGCAGGGTGCGGAAGGCATCCGCCGATTCCTCCGTCCCCTTACGGCCATGAACGAGTGTGTGGTTGATGGTTTTGAAATGGTCCTGAGGCAGGGCGGCCAGTGCCGGGAGATGGAGGAGTTTTTCTGTGGCGCTCAGGCTCCTCACTTTACGGTCCAGCAGCA
>JAYVJI010000663.1:0-3825 GCA_043769435.1 Verrucomicrobiota bacterium | reverse complement strand
CTGTCCTCTCCTGGTTTTTCAGCCGCCGGGAGCCCGTTTTTCTCAGCCGGGGTCCCTGCTACACTCACGACATGTGCCTCCGTTTCTGAATTAAAGGGGCCTGATGCAGGCAGCATCATGATCACCCGGCCAGCCGATGCGCTGCTCACACAGGCTGCCACTTTTTGCGTAAAGCTCAGGAAAACAAGTGCGGGTGGGCGCAGGAATGCTTTGACTGTAACCGGTTCCGGTGCAGACATTACACCTGCTGATCCCGATGTGCAGACCTACCGGGTGGACATTCCCGCCAATACAGCTACCGCCGCCCTCACACTGGCCACGAATCCCTGCAGCGGCGCTGGCGGGAGCCGGACTCCGGTGGATGGCGTCCAAGAAGTGTATGCGCTGACCACGACTTCCTGCCTCTATCAAAACACGACGACTTCGACACACCCTGCCATCACCGTGGTAGAGCCCACAGTGGTCGTCACCGCCAATCCTGCGGTCGTGTTTGACGCCGCAGGCACTACTACCGTTTCCGTGACCCTCGCCGCGCCCGCACCAGCTGCGCTGACAGTGGATCTTTTCTCCGCCGACTATGACGCTGCCAACGCCGTCAATTCCGTATTCAATGGCACACTACCCTGCTTGGCAAACCCTGCAGGAACAGGCTCCATGGCATCCCCCGCAGGAACAGGCCGACTTCCTTCCGCCAGCCTTCCTGTGCTGGGTACCGTATCCATAGCCGCCGGAGGGACTACCGGCAGCACCGTGTTGAATGTCGTCGCTGATCCAGCGCTGATAGACAACCGCGTGGTCCGGTTAACGGCAATCGCCCGCTGCAACAACTCCGTCGCGGTCCCCACCACGTTCAGTGGTATTGGTGCCCTGCATGTGGTGCAGCCGCTGGTCATCAATGAAGTTTCAGCAGTAGCCTCGGACGCCAATGGCGACGGGGTGATCAATGCCGACGATAACTTCGTAGAGATAGTCAGCAATAGGAATACGATAGCTGACTTGGCCGGGATGACCTTGGAAGATGGTAGCGGTAATGTCCTGCACACCTTCCCCCCGTGTTCCCAGCTCTGCCCGGTGAGCGCGGCGGAGCCCGCAGCCAATGCGGTAGCAGTTGTTTTCGGAGGAGGCACTTTCACAGACGGCATCACGGCCTTGGCTGGTAACGCTCTGAGCCAGAAGGCCAGCTCAGGCAGCTTGCCGCTCAGCGCAGGTGGCATCATCCGGCTTAAGTCCGGCGCCACGGTGATCAGTGAACACGTTTTCAGTGGATTCGCCGGTGGATCAGACACCCGGAAAGACGCTACCTTTGCTGATGGACTTGGGCTGTTTGCAGCGGTGGGACACAACGTCGCCGCTCCTCCTGTGGGTTCCTCAGCAGGTCGCAACACCGCTGGAACTCCCATCCGTCCTGTTACAGAATCCCTAGCCGTTACCTTCGCTGAGGCCTGCATCCCGGAAGTCTGGGGGCTTTCTTTTGTGCCCAACCGTGGCACCGTCACCATCAGCCGCACCGGTCCCACAACCGCTGCTGCCAATGTTTGTCTCACAAATCTCGCTCTCACTGCGGCATTGTTAGGCACGGAAGGGGCGGGCGGAGTGATACCCGTCATCATCCCTGCCGGTGCCGCGTCCGTGTCCCTCGCAACGCTCAGGCCCGTAGATACCACTCCCGGAAATGGAGACCGCACAGCTAGCTTTAGAGCGACTGCGGGTTGCTACCTCAATGCCAGCGGCACGGCGATCATCCGCGACAGCAGCACCCTGCCAGTAAGCCTGCGGTGCGCCACAGTCGTGGAAAACGCCGGAGCCAATGCTTCCAGCGTTTTCGTGACCGGCGGGCTTGATGGTATGCAGGTGAACATAATCTTGGAAAACGGGCCGGTCTCCGCGCCAGTTTCGCAGCTCACCCTGAACGGTGGTCCTGTCAGTTACGGCACCGCAGCCGGCCTGCGCGGGGCAGCGCAGTTGAATGTCGCGAATTCGGCTGCTGCCGACGAGCCAAACCGGGTCCAGCAGATCGCGCTCTTCACGCCCCCCGTCGGAGGCTCGCCTGCGAATAGTTGCCTCAACAGCGTCCTGACGATTACCACCATCGACTCAGGTGCCGCCTTGACCTCAGGGCCACACATCAATGAGATCGACTACCTCAATCCCGCAGGGGCTGACTTTAATCTGAACTTCGTGGAGCTGAGATTCCCTGGCGCTACCGGTGCGGCCGCAGAAGGCTACAGCTTTGTGAGATTCGATCCAGCCACCGGCCTCGTGACTTCTGCTGTCGACCTCGTTGGTGGCGGGGCCGGAGAATTCTTTGTGATAGGAAATCCGGACGCCGTAGGTCCCGGATCGCCAGGCCGCCAAGCCATCTCAGGCTTTGCACTTGGCAGCGGAGGCGCCATCGGCATCTACCGCGCTCCTGCCTCCAGCATTCCGGTTGGCAGTCCAGCTACCTGCAATCGCTTGGTGGACGCCGCACTTTACGGCACCGTCACCGTAGCCAACCTTGCAGAGACTCTGACTCCGGGCAGCAACTACGCAGCCGGTAGTGGGCTTCCCATCACTGGAACCCAGGCCGCAGCGATCGAACAGGCCAGCGGACGTTGCTCCGCTTCCCGGAACCCCGATGCCTCCTCTGGGGCAAATCTCCGCAATACCGCAACCTTCGCAGGCAACATCAGCCGCAGTCCCGCTTTTTCAAACCAACTGGCCACTGGCTCTTTCCTAGGCTGGGCCGGACGCTATGGCCTGACCAACACCAACTTCAATGCGGACACCGATGCCGATGGACTGAACCTGCTCATGGAGTACGCGTTTGGTGGTGATCCCACGGTCAATGATTCCACCGCAGTGCCAGCTCCGGTGTTTGCAGGCACCGGTGCAACCCTGACAATTCCAGTCGGTATCGAAGCACTTTGTGACGGACGGCTCTCCTTCATTGTGGAGCACTCACAGGACTTGATCGCTTGGCTCCAAGTGCCCCCGGTAGCCGCCGGAAGTAATCCGCTGGTCTACACCGTGGATCCGGTCACACCCGGGAAGTTTTTTATGCGTATCAAAGTGATACTCGCTCCCTGATTGCCGAAGCAGGCTGCGTCAACCACGGTGCGAGCAGCGGCGGCGTGCATAGTGTGCTGGGCTCTTTTTGGCATTTTTTTGCACGCCCTAACGCATCCATTTTTTCACCTCCGCAGAGTGCGCGCGGGTTATTTTTGGAGTCGGAAGAACAGGGGGGCGGGACCGGTGCGGGGGACGGTGACGGTGTGCTCGGTGGCGGCGTCCACGATGGGCTGGGTGACGGGGGGCCAGGAGGCGACGGCCAAGGACGGGGAACGGTGGAGCCGCACAGAGGACTGTGCGGACCACCTTCGAATCAAGACAAGACAATCACTCTGGGGTGTGCAAAACTGGCTAAAACTGGCTGTTTTTTCTCCCTTTTATTTCGGAACAGGACATAGGCATGGAATTTAGCCTAGAAACCTAAGTTGAACGGAAAAATTTCGCCACCTTGCTCCGCCATTATTTGGTTAAACCTCAGTGCGGTCTCAGTGCGGTAGCACTCAAATCAAATGGTGAACGGCGGAGCAGTCGGAATCTTGCCGCTGAAGCGGCTACCCGGAGCCCTTCTACTTCCGAATTTTTTCTCCCGTTTTTAGGCTGATTTGCTCGGAATCCCCGAGGAGCCAACAATGCGCCAGCAGATTGTTTCGAATCCCTTCGGCTCGTCCGCAGCGCCCGCATCGTTCTCGCTGGTGCCAGCCATCCCGGAGGGATGCCAGCCATTAGCCGGGGGTTGAGCGAGGCACGAGCGACACCCCCGGAATGCCGTCCCGC
>JAYVJI010000662.1:0-5276 GCA_043769435.1 Verrucomicrobiota bacterium | reverse complement strand
GGATGCGGAAAAACCGCACCTGCCGGTCTCGGCGCCAAGCCAAGCCCAGCAGTTTCCGCCTTGACCGGCAAATCCCCCCCCCCCGGAGGCGTGGGCTTTGGTAAGCGGATCGCCTCTTTCCCTTTACCACTTCCCTTCCCTTTCGCGGCAGCCTCGCCAGCCGGCCGCCGCACTTTCAGCAACCGTTGACCCGGTAGCCTCCCCGGTGGCGCCTCTTCCTCCGGAGCAGCCTCCACTACCTTCCCCAGTAGCTCCGGCGCGCAAACCTTCGTCTTACAGTTCGGGCAGGGGCCCGTCTTCCCGGCAGCTTCCAGCGCCACCACCAACACTTGAGTGCAGTGGGGGCACGAAAATCGCAGTCGAAGTGGCTCGGGAGTGGTCATTAATCGGAAAACAAGAAGTGGTTATGGTAATTATAATTCATTTCGCTCTATTGTCAGGCAAAATTTCGGGAACTTCGGCCACGTCAGCTTCGTTGTGCAGTTAAATTAGCACTTAATGCTTGCAATCACCCCATTGGGCACCTACCATTCAGAAAACTCAGAGAGCCAGAGAACGCAATTTTTACACTCGTTCTGGTTTAAAGGCTTTTTTCTCAAAAAAGCATTTGCAAAAGCCAACGCTTTGATGCAATATTGAGAATCATTTTATCCACACAAATACTAAGGCAATGTTACTCAAATCTTTGATTGGAATCACCGTAGTGGTGGCAGGATTGGTATTCTTCCTCCTTTCGACTATTCACGCAGACCCGGTAAAGCAGGGCACCGATGCACCCATAACACCCGCGGTGGATGAAGAAGGAAAACCCTTCAGCCTTGAGGAAACTTACAAAAAAGGCCTCACCCTCGTCTATTTCTACCCGAAAGCCGATACCCCCGGCTGCACCGCCCAAGCTTGTGCCATGAGAAACGAATGGACCGACATGCAAACCCTCGGTATTCAGGTCGTCGGTGTGAGCATGGACAAACCCGAATCCCAAAAAGCATTCAAGGAAAAATATAAACTTCCCTTCCCCCTCCTTGCTGACAGCGAAGGAAAAGTAGTCGCCGCCTTCGGAGTAGCGACCATCCGGGTGGGATTTGCCACACGACAATCATTCTTGGTGAAAGACGGAAAAATAGTCTGGCATGACGCCGACGTAAAGCCCGACACCCACCTAGATAACGTCAAAAAAGCAGTAGCCGCCTTAAACGCTCCAGCTGCCCCTGCCCCGTCAGCAGCGCCGAAGACGACCTGAGCAAGGTCCAGCGTCGGACAAAACGGATTAGCCTCCTGACCAACTCGCGTGTAACCATCTCACTTGGTCTTTGGTCGTTTATTTATTTCCGGCCGAGTCCCTTGGGGCCGGCATTCCAGTGCACGTTCATGCTTCGCTGAAAACCCTTTCCCAATCGCTGCTGCGATGCAACACTGTGGACTTCACGGGGCCGGGACGTTGCGCCGCGGCGGCACAGTGACTCAGGAATTTAAGCGGAGCAGTAACCGGATCGATCCACACCACCCGCACCATTCCCAGCTGCCCGGCGTCGCGCGCATGAGCGTAGTGGGGATTAGCCCGCAACACGGCGTCCACCTTTTCAGCAGCCGGTCCGGGTGCTGCGGTGAACAATACATAATGCGGCGGCTCTACAGCCATGGAGGGTGCCAGCAGGTGAAAACCGACGGCAATTCCAGCAAGCGCTTCCCTAACAAAACGCGGATTTAGTTTTTCCCCGCGCAGGTCGACCACATCATCAGCCCTTCCGGTGAAGCGCAGCCGTGGAGTCTCCCCGCATGAGCACTCCACCTGCACTAGGTCTCCCGTCCGGTAGCGGTAGAGCCCCCCGCTGGTAGTGAGAATGACCGCGTATTCCCTGCCCGGCTGCAGGGTGTGGATGCCCCCGGCATCCCCCTCCGGACGTTCCTGAAACTCAAGGTAGTGAGAATGCAGCGCCGGAATCCCTGCCGCGGCATCATCCCCCCATGGCACTGTCACAGCACCCTCAGTGCTGAGCAGCCCCTTCGCCTGAAAACCCGTGCCGGGAAATAGGTCCTGAACCTCCACCGCATCCCGGCCCGCACCGGCATCCGCCCATGCGCTCACGAGTGCCAGATGCGGCCATACGTCTCCCGGCACCTGCAGCCGCTTCCGCAGCGCTGCGGCCCGCTCCGGCATGGCCCGCAGCCCACGGTCCAGCAGAGGGTGAGCATCCGTCCACGTGCCCCGGGCCAGTCCGTCTATAAAAGCCCCGGGACGCTCCAGCAGACGGCGCCACAGGATTGTTAGGAAACTGGCATTCCACACTGAGATCAGCCTCAGTCCAGGTGACTGAATCAGAAAGCGCAGGCTCCAATCCATGCTGGCCTCCAGCGACTCCACAGACGCCACCGCCGGCGGCACTGCCCACAGCCACGACGCTAGGCGCCGCTCGAGCGGGCCTAGGTATTCATCATCCCCGGGCAACCCCACGGGTATGCCCCCAGTAGTAGGTGGCTCGCGGCGCAGGGGGCTTACCAGCCACCAGGCCGGTCCGCCCATCACCGATGGATGCCGGGAAAAGAGGTCCCCCATCCACGCGCGGATCGCCTCCTGAAACTCAGCCCTCAACCCCGCAGTGAACGGCAGGTATTTCGCCGCGGCAGTGGAGCCGCTGCTGCGCTCAAAAGCCAGCGGAAGCCCAGCGCAGAGCACGTCAGCGGCCCCTGCTTTCATCCGCTCTATATCACGCACATGATCCTCATAACTCCGCACCGGCACCGCCTGGCGGTAATCATTGGCAGACATGTCAGGATGCAGCCCGTGCCTGCGGCTGAATTCCGTATTCCGGGCGCTGACCAGGATCCTCTGCAGCACCGCGCGCTGGGCCGCCTCTGGATGATGAAGCGCGGCGGCCAGACGCTGCCGGGCGGGCTCACAGACCGCCCGCCATGCCGCATTTGCCAGTCTTGAGCGCAGGTCGCTCATAGCTGGGCGGGACTGGCCGCCAGCGCCTTCAACAGCCAGCGTCTGCCCGGTCCATGCGTATTATCTGGCGTGATCTCCGTCAGGCATACCAGCTCCTCACCATGCGGGTAGCGGGGGTTGTTCTTCAGAAAAAAGTCCACATGCGGATCATTTTGGCGCGATACCGGAATGTCCGCCAGCGACGGTTTCAATTGTCCCTTTGAGGCCGGAAACCTAACGATTCCGCGACCGGCATCATAGTGCGCTCCAAAGCAGTGCCTGCCGAGGTCGTCCCGCAGTGTCAGCCAGTCCGCGGGAGCATCCCCGTGGCGGGATGGAACGAATTTCCTGAAAAACAACGGCATGTAAAGATACGTCCGGCAACCCTTTGAAAGCAGCAACCAATACAGCCTCCGCCCCGGTTGCGCCCGCAGTGCCGCAGCGGCCACCGCGCACCAGCCCTTCACCAGCTCCGGGCTCCCCCAGCAGGATGGGTCCACTATGGTATCCCCGCTGTAGAGGACATCCACCGCTTCCCTGCCCTTCCATGAAAAAACCCGCTGTGTGGAAAAACCGCGCACGTTTTGCCCGGCATCCCGGAGCAGGATCACGTAGTCCTTTTGAGATAAGTCGTGATCAAAACCGCTGCGCGTCACACAATCATAGCAACTGGCAAACAGCGCGTACATTTCATCCAACACCGTGGTCTGCAGACTCCCCACGGTTGCGATTTCATGATGGAGAGTCCCGCTCATCCGCCACGTGACAGCGATGGCAAAAACGCCGCCACGCTGGCAGGATACAACGCATGCTCCGCCGCATGGATGCGCGCGGATAATGTGTCGTGACTGTCACCAGGCAGGACCGGGACGCGTGTCTGCGCCAGCACCGTGCCCGTGTCCACCCCACTATCAACGAGGTGCACCGTGCAGCCAGTTTCCTTCACGCCGGCGGCCAGCGCCTGAGCAGGCGCATCTCTGCCCGGAAAGTCAGGGAGCAGCGATGGATGGATATTCAAAATGCGGCCCGCAAAAGCCTCCAGCACTGGTGCCTTCAGCACCCTCATAAAGCCGGCACAGACCACCACATCCACCCGGGCCGCCTGCAGCCGGTCAGCCATCTCTTTCTGAGCGGCGTCACCCAGCTTAGTGCGATACGGACCCGGATCTAGGTATAGGGCAGGCAGCCCCAGCTTTGTTGCTTTGGCTAGAATGGGCGCCTCCTTCTCATCAGAAATCACTAACGCTATCTCCGCATCCAGCGTCCCTGCGGCTATGCTCCGAGCTATAGCTTCAAAGTTCGAGCCCTGTCCGGATCCTAGGACACCCAGCCGCGGACGTGAGCCGGGCTGGCTTTCCAGCCTAGCCAGCACCGCACTGGTCGAGCGTCCCGCCACTACGGGCAGGATGTGAATACTGGTTCCCTGCGATTCCATCACCGCACGCTCTGCGGCATTCAGCGTTGCCACCGTGTAGTCTCCACCTTTCGCGAAAATGTGCGGCCTGATTTTTTCCAGCAACCCAGTCGTCCGCTCGCCCGAAAACACGACCACTGCATCCACGGCGGCCAACCCGAGCAGGACCTCCGCGCGATCCTCCTCGCTGTTCACCGGCCTCGCGGGGCCTTTCAAACTCCGGACAGAGGCATCGCTGTTCAGCGCTATCACCAGCGCATCCCCCAGCGCCCGGGCCTGCCGCAAATAACGCACATGACCAGCGTGCAGAATGTCAAAGCACCCGCTGGTGAAGACCAGCCTGCGCCCCTCCGCATCCATGGCGTCGCGCCACGCAGCTGCCGCTTCCGCTGTCAGCATTCCCTCCATGTTTTTAGACCATGCCCAGCTGCATCCGGCCCTCTTCGCTGATCATTGCTTGATTCCACGCGGGATCCCATACCAGTTCCACCCGCGCATCATCAGCACCATGGATTGCCATCACACGTCCCTGCGCATCTGCAGCTATCGTTGGCCCCATGCCGCAACCAGGCGCTGTCAGCGTCATCTTGATCTCGGCGACAGTCTTCCCGTCCTCCTCTTTCAATTCACATCCATAGACCAATCCTAGGTCCACGATGTTCACCGGAATCTCCGGATCAAACACCTGCTTCAGCGCCCCCCAAACTGCCTTTTCCAGCGCTTCACCAGTCAATCTCTCGCCGCTTTCCGCCCCGTTGGCACTTTCCTTTTCGACTCCCAGCGCGTCCGCATTCTTCGCGGAGATACGGGCCAGTCCATGATCCGTCGCCACCGTGTAGCTGCCGCCTAGGCTCTGGGTGATGATGACCCTTGTTCCGGCCGGCAGAGTTATGGTGTCGCCACTGGGGATCTGGATTGCTTCGACCTCTCGCTTCA
>JAYVJI010000661.1:0-5956 GCA_043769435.1 Verrucomicrobiota bacterium | reverse complement strand
AAATTGCGGCGAGAAAGGGGCTTAATGGACGGAAGGGTTATTTTTGAGCCCAGATTTTTTCGAGGAGGCTGGAGAGGCGTGGTCTTTCTGAATCCGGGGCTTGGGGGAGGGCTTTTTGGAGAAGGGGGAGGGCGGTGTTGGGGCCGAGGGCGAGGGCTTGTTCGGTGGTGGCCCAGCCGGTGTCGAAGCGGTCTGTTTGGGCAGGTGCAGCGTAGAAGGAGAGGGTGTGCTGGGCGAGTTCCGTGGCGTCAAGGGTTTGGTCGGCCTCGTGGAGCATAGCGGCGGGGATGCGAAGGCCGGTGCCTTGAGTGGGATCGACCCGCTGTCCGGTTGGTTCGACGCTGGAGGCGGCACGGTGGTGGGGTTTGCCGTCGAGGAGGGTGAAGTCTTTGGTGATGGTCCCGGGAAGATTTCCGTGGTAAATGGCGACGAGGCGTCCTTCGGCGTCGATGAGGAGCGATGAGGGGGTGGGGAGGTCGCGTTGGAGTCCGGTGAGGCCTTGTTGAATCGTATTTAAAGCGGCTTGATGGCAGGCGGAGTCGGGGAGTCAGGAGATAGATTTGAAATGTATTTACCTTGTGTGGCTAAAACTAAAATAAAAAACCGGCTGCGAGCTATTTTTTATTTATTTGGCCTGGAGCCGATTTTGGCGCTGGAAGGTTCGTCGTAGCCGGGAACGTCCGGGGGCGTCGCCATCCGTGGAGGTTTGTGTTGTTTTGCCGAGCCGGATGGATGGGCCTACCTACCTACTTGGTGGCCGTAGAGATGACTGGTTTGCGGTTCTGGTAGAGCGCGAGGTCTTGTTTTAGGTTCGCTGCCAGCTCTGGTGTGGCGGCCTTCTGGGCTTCGGTCAGGAAGGAAATGGCAGCGTCGAAATCGCCGGAGGCTGCTTTCGCGGCGGCGGCGGTGCGGAGGAAAAGGGCGAGGTCGGATCCCGTGGCTTTGAGGAGTGGGGTGACGAGGCGCGTGGCGACTTCTGGTTTGCGGATCCTAGGGTCGTCCGCGGTGGCTAGGATCCATGCGAGGTTGTTGCGCGCGACGATCTGCTGCTTGTCGATGCGCACGGCCTGCTCGTAGCTTTTGAGAGCTTCCTCCCAGTGTGCCTGAGCTTGGAGGGCGAGCCCGCGGGCGAAGTGGAGCGCGGCGTTTTTTGGGTCGGCCTGAAGACCGGCGGTGGTTTTCTGAAGGACGGCGTCATGGTCTCCAAGGCGCAGCGCTGCGAAGGCTGCGAGGTTCCAGTTGGCGGGCTCGCCGGGCTCGAGGGAGACGGCTTTTTCGATGTATGGCAGGGCTCTCGCGGTCTCTCCGCGGTCGTAGAGGATGCGAGAGAGGTCCTTGGTGGAGAGGAGGTGATCGGGGGCGAGTCCGAGGGTTTTTTCGTAGGCGGCGATGGCCTCGGGGGCTTTTCCGAGTTTGAAATTGAGGCGGGCGAGGCTGAAGTAGAGTTCGAAGAGCGGGCGGAACCGCTGAGGGGCGGTGTTTGCCTCGGCGGCGGCGATTTCTGCTTCGAGGTAACGGATTGCCTGCGGGGTGAGGCCTTCATCATGCATGAGCAGCGCGATCTTGCTAGGGTCTGCGCCTAGGGGCGTCTTCCACCACCGGCCGGGATATGGGACGGCGGAGTCCGGCTGTTCAGACTCGGGCAGGGTCAGGAATTTCAGGTCGCGGATCACTTGCTCTGCGGAGACGGGGCCGCGATACATCACGGCCACGCGGCCGCGGGCATCCAATAGGAAGCTGGTAGGGGTGGTGAACTGCAAGTGGATGGCGGAGAGCGCCTGCTGGAAGGCGTCCAGCGAGCCGACCTCGTCCGGCGGGAGCAGGCGGACGGGAAATTTGAGGTCAAGCCGGGCGATGGCATCAAGCGCGGGACCAGCTTGGGAGGAAACGGTGGCATCATTCCTCGGATCAACGTTGAGGAGAACGACTCCGAGGCCGGCAGCATCGAAGGCAGGCTTCTGCCGGGACCACGCGGCCAGCTCGACCTTGCAGGTCTCGCAAGTGGCAGACCAGAGGGCGACGAATCGCGGCGCGCCGTGGCTGCTGAAGTCAGCCGGGATGTCTGCGCCGGTTGTCTCTTGGCTCCTCGCGGGCGGAAAAAGGGAGCGGTTCCCCATGACGATGCGGGCGGCATTCGTGAGCGGTGGCGGCACGAGCGGGCCTGCGGCAAGGGGCGCGCGTCCGCTGGCATCCGGTGGCGTCCATCTGGCGGCGGCGGCGCCTTGCTCCACCGTGTAGAAGGTTCCTGGCTGGATGTCTGTTAGGTTCTGGGTTTCCCCGCCGGGCCATGCGACGGTGACGGAAGCGATCTGGCGGTGGTCTCCGAGACCGAAGTGCTGCCAGCGTGAGGACTGGGACAGGTAGGTGCCTCCGACGCTGACGGTGCGGATTTGGGTGAGTTTCCTGCCGTCTGGTCCGGCTGTGGTGAGGGTGATGCGGGCTCCGACGGCGTTGCGGTTAGCAGTGGTGCCTTGGAGAGCGAAGGCGAGGAAGCCGCCTTTGCTGCTTTGGTTGTTTTTCAGGAAGCGGACGGCGGGTGCGGTGCGGTTGAGGAGCCACGTGTCCACGTCTCCGTCGTAGTCCCAGTCGGCGAATCCCAAGGCACGGGAATCATCCGGGTAGTTGAATCCGGTGGCTGCGGAGGCATCCGCGAAGACGGTGCCGGTCGGCTGCTGCCCGAGGTTCAGGAACATCGAGTTGGGCTCGAGTCCGCTGAGCGACTTCCCGCGCGCCAGCAGCCGGGTGATGGCGGCCCAACCGACGAGGTAGTCTTCGCCCATTTGAGTCTGGGCAGTCTCCGGTGATTGCGCCGCGACCCGGCGCCAGAAGAAGCTTCACAAATCCGCAGGGTCTTCGCCGGTCATGAACCCGTTGGCGACGAGGATGTCCTGCCAGCCGTCGTTGTTGACATCCACCATGCCGGAGGCCCACGCCCAGCGTCCGACGGTGACGCCGGCCTGCTCGCTCATGTCGCTGAATTTTTCACTGCCGCCGAGGAGCAGCGTATTGCCGCGGCTCATGCGGAGGAAGTTGTCGCGCGTCTGCTGGCTGGCCTCCGGGAGGAACTGACTCTGGGTCGTGATGCGGTTCCCGGCACCGGAGAACATGTTGCTCACGTAGATGTCCGGCCTGCCGTCGTTGTTCACATCCCCCCACGAGGCAGACATGCCGGGCCCGAGGTCCTCGGCGCCCATCTCCGGGGCAACATCGGTGAATTTGAGCTGGCGGCTGCCGGAGGGCGTCTCGTTTCGGTAGAGGTTTTTCCGGCCGAAGTCATTGGCCACGTAGAGGTCGAGGTCGCCGTCATTGTCATAGTCTTCCCATGCGGAGGAAAGGGACCAGCGGGTGTTGTTGTGGTCCAGCCCGCAGGCGGTGGTCTGGTCTTCGAATTTCCAGCTACCGAGGTTGCGGAAGAAGAGATTGCCGCCGCCGTTGTTCGCATCGTGCATGGGGACCGGGATGTGGTGCTTGTAGTCGCCCAGCCCGCCCCAGACGGCCCCGTAACCGCAGACGTAGAGGTCGAGCAGGCCATCCTCATCCGGGTCAGCGGCGCTCAGTCCGAAAGGCGAACCGGTGGCGAGAAACTCGCCGCGCTTCGTGAAGACAGCGCCACCTTTGTTCTGCATGAGGACGATGCCGTTGGGGATGTTGAGCACGAGGTCATTGCGTCCGTCGTTGTCTAGGTCAATGATGAGGGCGCAGCGGGTGTCATTCAGAAAATCCGCGCCGGAGGCCGCGCTGTGATCGCGCAGGGTGCCGTCGGGATTCTGGAGCAGGATGCGGTTGGGGATGCCGCCAGTTTGGCAGACGTAGAGATCGTCCAAGCCATCGCCATCCATGTCGCCAACGCTGATGCCGTTGTAGCCATTGGTGGAAACGCCGGTATCTTTTTCAAAGGCACGGATCCAATGCGGAAGGCCTCGCACGAGCTGCTCGCGCACTTCGCCCTGACTCGGCAGAACCGCGGCGGTGCAGTCCGTGAAGAGCTGACTGCTCGGCACTTTGCTGGTGATCTCCTCCCATGTTAGCAGATGCAGCCGAGTAATCATCGGCACGGGCGCACTGGTCCAGCCGATGTCCCAGTTGGTATTGATCTGCACGCTTTCGCCGGAATCGCTGTGCCCGTCCAACAGGACGAGGACGCGCGTGCTGACGGCTGCCTCCGCTGGCGTCACGCGGATGATTTTGAATTTGCTGTGCGGGTGGCCCGTGGCCTGAAGCGGTGCCGCTAGCTGGGCTAGGGCGGCGAGAACGGCTCCATGATTTGCGAGCGACGGCGAAGCGATCTCTGCCGGTGCCGCGCGCCGGACCGTGAAGTTTTCCTGCTGGTAAGTGACCTCTCCAGAGGGACGCAGCGGGGTGATGGACACCTCCGAGGCAAACAGTGCCGCAACTTCTGCCGGGGTAGCCGTGCCTGTTTTCTCAATGATCGCCCCTAGCTCCTTGAGGCGTCCGCTGGCCGTCTCACCAAATTCCTCGGTGTTCCAGCCATCCACCGCAGGGTCGATCCGCTCCAACTCCTTGCCGAGCCGGCGGGCGAAAGATTCGTCAGCCGCAGCCGACTCCGGAAGCACTGGGGCGGCCTGCACGCCGGAGGGCTTCCCGTCCTGCTTCCCACAGGAGGAAAGGCAGACGAGAGCGGCGATGAGAATCAGGAGGTGAAACTGCATGCGGGCAGCGAAATCAGTCGGCGAGCGTGGGTGATGGTGACACTGAGAAATGAAAAGTGCCCGTCCAGCTTGGCGGACGGGCACTCGGAGATCGGGAGTTCCTCAGAAGCAATCCGCCAGCCGGGATTACACCCGGCGACGACGCAGCAGGCCCAATGCCCCGGCAGCAAGCAGCACCATCGAGGACGGCTCTGGAATGGCGTCAAAGGAGACATGGAAGTTGCCGACGACGATCTGCTCGTCATTGCCCCCCTCCGTGCCACCGCTCCCGTTGGAGAGGCGGGAAATGACCTCAATGGTCACATTCCCCGATCCGGAAACGGCGATGTTGTCGAAGGCGGGATCCGCGCCAAAGTCGTAAAGGGCATCATGGCCCCAGCCGTCGGTGCGCGTGCTGATGAACTCTTTGCCGTTGGTGTCGGTGCTGGCCCATCCTTCCAGAATCACCGGTGCAGGAGCGGCTGCGAGGTATGTTCCGACATCAAGCGGAGCACCAGCGCCATCGCGATCACGGGCAGAGAGGTCGATATTCAGGACGCTGCTTCCATTTACTCTCACCTCGATACCGTCGAGCTGGTTATGGTCAATCCCGCCGCCCGCACCGACGATGAAGCGGTCCAAGTTCATGGAGGTGAATGCGGGGAGGCCGGTGAGGGAGATGGTTGCCGTTACGATATTACTGCCGGAACTGCTCCCGAAGAACAGGCGATCTCCGGTGACTTGAGAGTGACTCGCCTTGACATCAACGAACGTGTGGTTTCCGCCGGGATTGGTGGTCTCCCAGCCTCCTATCACGTAACCAGAGGGGGAGAACGCAGTCCCGGCAGTGGCGATCCCAGTGGTCGTGGTGCTGGACCAGTTCGTTACATAGGTGGCAACGGTGACTCCCGCTGCGGTCTGGACCAAAAACGCTGCCGGAGCGATGGCGAGAAGTAGACTTTTTAGATTCATAATTGTAATTGGGTATCTGGTTTCTCGGCGGTGGAGGCCGTGGTAGGTGGTGGGCGTGGCAGTTTTTAGCAACTAAATTTAACCTTGGCAACAATTTAATGACAATTATGCTGCATGTTCAGGGCTCACACACCAACAGTCTGGAAAATCGGGTTTCGGGTGTTTGGTAATGTTTTTTTTGAAAAAAGTGTTATTTTGGAGGACGGATTTTTTCGAGGAGGCTGGAGAGGCGGGGTTTTTCTGAATCCGGGGCATGGGTGAGGGCTTTTTGGATCAGGGGGAGAGCAGTATCGGGTTCGAGGGCGGCTAGGTCTTGGAGGGAGGGGAAGTGGGTG